>CATXYA010000144.1 GCA_958403605.1 uncultured Oscillospiraceae bacterium | reverse complement strand
CCCGCCAGCGTGCCCAAAAAGCCCACGAGCCCTGAGGCGACGGCCACCATGCCGATCGAGACGGCGCGGTCGGTCCCATCCATGTTGTCGTACTCAAAGTTCAGCGTGGCCATGCCCACCAGCGCCCAACCCACGGTGCCGCAGACCGAGGGGATCAGCAGATACCAGACCGCCATGCCCTCCACGGCCAGGGCGTTGAGCAGATGGCTGGCCGCAATGGCGGCAAAGGAAAACACGCACACCTGCGACCAGCCGCCCGCGGGCCGCATTTTCAGCCACACCTTGAGCACCAGCACCTTGCCCAGGGATACCGCCACGTTCAGCACCGTGAGATAGAGATAGCTGAGCTTGAGTGTGGTCAAGGTGTGGATGCTCCAGAAGGGCAGCGCGCACTGGGTGCCGAACTGGTACAGGCAGATGACGGCGATTACGCGGCGAAAGCGCGCGTCCCGCAGCGGAGCCAGCAGCACCGCGCCCGCCGCCCTTTTTTTCGGTTCCGCCTGCCGCGGCGGTTCCGGCGCGGGCCGGATGCCCGCCAAACTGAGAACGTTGAGCACCGCAAACACCAGGATGGCGCCCGCGAGGATGCGGTAGCCCTGCTCCGGGGCGCCGATGCCGGTGAAATACTGGATCACGAAGCCCATCACCAGGCTGGACGCAGCGCCCATGCCCACCAAAGCGATCTCCCGGCGGCTGAAATATTCCTGCCGCACCCCGTCGGGCGTCAGCTCCATCAGCCAGTTGGTGGCGCTGGGCGTGATGAGCGCCGCCAGGCTGTTGGCGCAGCCGAACACCAGCACCGCCGCCACGGCGCGCACGTCCACCCGCAGCCACAGCGGCAGGCAGTAAAAAGCCGCGAACAGCAGCCGGTGGATGGCCGCGAAGACCACCACAAAACGCTTGCACCGCATGCCCTGCCCGCCCAGCATGGCCCCCAACGGCTGAAATACCGTGGATACGATGGGGATGGCGCTGATGATGCCGTTCAGCTTGGGGGAGATGCCGAGATGATCCAGATAACCGGAGAGCAGCACCCCCGCCACCAGGTTGCAGATGGCCGTCGCGCAGACCACCTCCGCCAAAAAGAGGTTCCGGCTTTTTCCGTAAGCGTCCGCCGTCTGGCCGGCGGCCCGTTCCGCCGCGGCCCTCAGGAGGCGTTCCTCCGCGAGCGGTACTGCCCGGGCGAGAGCTGGGTGGCCTGCTTGAACACCTTGGAAAAATAGCTTTGGTCCTCAAAGCCCACGCGCGTCATGACCTCCACGATGGGCAGGCCCGTGCCGCGCAGGTATTCCTTGCTTTTTTCCACCCGCAGCAGGTTGACATATTGGGTGAAGGTCATGCCCGTCTGCGCGCGGAACAGCGAGCTGAAATAGTTTTTGCTCAGGTGGACGGCCTGCGCCACCTCGCACAGCGTCAGTCGGCGGCCGTAATGGGCGGCGGCATAGGCCTGTGCCGCCTGGACCGGCGTGCTGGGCGCGCGCCATTCGTAAAAAACCTGTTGCATAAGATCTCCCTTTCCCCGGTGCGCGGCAGATGCGGAATTCTGTTATAGAAAGCCGCCGCCGCACACCGCTATAATGAAAAAAATGGCCGCAGGCTATTTTTTCGGTCCTATGGGCCCTGCCAAAAAGCGCAAAGGAGTTTTGACGATGGATCAGGATATTTGCCTGCATGAGGGCGGGCTTTCCGCCGTACTGCGGGTGCTGGAGGACGGGGACGTCCTGCTGCTGCACTGCGCGCCCGTGCCGTTCGACGCCGGGGCGGTGCCTGCGCACACCCTGCGCCAGTACCGCCTGGTAGAGGTGCAGGCCATGGGCGAAAACCAAAACGACCACCACGGCAACAAGCACACCGGCTGCAACCCGGGCCGCGCTCTGCGCTACCGCGGGCACACGCTGACGCCCGGCCCAGGCGGCAGCACCTTATGTATCACGCTGGCGGGCGGCGGGCTGGAGGTGCGCTGCTTCCTGGAGTTTTTCGACGGCCTGGGCACGGTGCGTACCCACACGCAGGTGTGCTGTACCGGCCCGCAGGAGGTGTGCCTCACCTATGTCTCCGCCTTTGCCCTGACGGGGCTTGGCGGCACCGCCCCCGGCCCCGGGGACGCCTGCCTCGTCAGCTGGGCCTACAACAGCTGGTGCAGTGAGCTGCAGTGGCGGCGGGCCAGCCTGGCGGCGCTGGGCCTGGCGCCCATCTCCGCCCCCGAAACGCTGCATACGCCGGAGCAGTATCAGAATTTTTCCCTGCAGGCCATGAGCCCCTATGGACGCGGCACCTGGCCGTGCAGCGAATTCTTGCCCATGGGCGCCTTCGAGGACACCCGCCGGGGCCAGGCCCTGGTGTGGCAGATCGAGGCGGGCGGCCCCTGGCAGTGGGAGCTCTCCACCGCCGGCGGCACCTACTATCTGCAGGCGGCGGGCCCGGATGATGAGCGCCATCACTGGCGCATGCCGCTGGCCCCCGGCGCCTGCTACGAGACGCCCACTGTGGCCGTGGCCTTTGCGCCCAGCCGCGAGGCGGGCTTTGCCCAGCTGACGGCTTACCGCCGCCGCATCGCCCGGCCCTGCCGCGACACCCGCGAGCTGCCGGTCATTTTCAACGACTACATGGCCCTTTTGGGCGACCCGCGCGAGGAGACGCTGCTGCCGCTGATCGACGCCGCCGCCCGCGCCGGGGGCGAATATTTCTGCATCGATTCCGGCTGGTACGCCGACGACAACTGGTGGGATTCCGTGGGCCTGTGGCAGCCGGAGGCCAGCCGCTTTCCCCATGGCCTGCCCTTTGTGATGGACTACATCCGCGCCCGCGGCATGACGCCCGGCCTTTGGCTGGAGCCCGAGGTGCTGGGCGTCCACTGCCCGCTGGCCGAAACCTGGCCCGAGGAATGTTTTTTCCAGCGCGGCGGCAAACGGGTCATCGACCACGCCCGCTACCAGCTGGACCTGCGCCATCCCCTGGTGGTGCGCCATTTGGACGAGACGGTGGACCGTCTCGTCGGGGAATACGGCGCGGGCTATCTCAAGCTCGATTACAACATCAACGGCGGCTACGGCACCGAGACAAACGCCTCCAGCGCGGGCGCGGGCCTGGAGGCGCATCTGCGCGCAACCCGCGCCTGGCTGGCACGGGTGCAGGCCCGCTGGCCGGAGCTGGTGATCGAAAACTGCGCCAGCGGCGGCATGCGCATGGAATACGGCCTGCTGTCCCAGCTGTCCATCCAATCCCTGAGCGACCAGGACGAGGCCGTCAAGCTGGCGCCCATCGCGGCCGCAGCGCCCACCGCCGTGGCGCCGGAGCAGGCGGCCTGCTGGTCGCTGCCGCAGCCGGGCCAGACGGCGGAGGAGCTGGTCTTTTCCATGGTGAACACCCTTTTGCTGCGCATCCATCAAAGCGGCGCGCTGGACCGGCTCTCCGCCGGTCAGCAAGCACTTTTGTGCGAGGCCATCGCCCTTTACAAGACCTACCGCGCCGATCTGCCCCGCGCGCTGCCCTTCTGGCCCCTGGGGCTGCCCCAGCCCGGCAGCGCCGTGCTCTGTTTGGGGATGGACTGCGGCGGCTACGCCCTGCTGGCAGTGTGGAAGCTGGCGGAGGGCGGGCCCTGCCGCATCCCCCTGCCCCGCGCCTACGGCGGGGTACGCCAGTTCTACCCGCAGGGGATGCGCTGTCCCTGCGCGCTCACCGAAGAGGGCCGGGTGCTGGAGGTGCGGCTGCCCCAGGCCCCCTCCGCCCGGCTGTACCGCCTCGCCTGACGCGGGGCGGCGGTGCAAAAAGGCCGTCCGCCTTTGATACTGGCGGGCGGCCCCGGACAGGCTCAGCCCTTGACTGCGCCCGCCGTGATGCCGGAGACAAAGAACTTGCTGGTAAAGGCGTAAAACACCACCATCGGGATCAGCGAGATCGCCGTGCCCGCCAGCATCATGTCGTACGCGCCCGCGCCGCCGCCGCTGCTCTTCAGCGAGACGACGCCGACGGTCAGCGTTTTCAGGTCCTCATTGCTGAGCGTGAACACCATGGGCATCAAATAATCGTTCCACACCGTCTTGAAGGTCAGCAGCGCCACCGTCGCCAGAATGGGCTTGCACAGCGGCAGGATCACATGGGTGAAGGTGCCGAAGAACCCGCAGCCGTCGATGCGCGCGGCCTCGTCCAGCTCCTTGGGCAGGCCCTTGACGTAACCCATCACCAGATAGATGTTGGCCACATTGATGGTGAAGACATAGATCAGCGTCAGGCCCGAGAGGCTCGTGTTCAGGTGCAGCGTCTTCGCCAGGGAGAAGATGGGAAAAATGGTGATCGCGCCCGTGGCGAGGAACATCGTGGACAAAAACATGCCCATGATGAGTTTTTTGCCCGGGAACTCCCCGCGCGCAAACACATAGCCCGCCATGGACGTCAGCACGACCGAGCCGATGATGGCGCACAGCGTCACCTGGATGCTGTTCAGGGTGTAACGCGCGAAATTGGCGTTCTGCCAGGCCTTGGCGTAGTTTTCCGGGTGCCAGCTGGCGGGCAGCACGCCGCCCACGCCGGTGATGAAGTCCATGTTCGATTTAAACGACCCCATGATAGCGTAAAAAATGGGGAACAGGCTGATCAGGCAGCACAGGATCAGCACCGTGTAGGAAACGATGTTGAAGATCCGCGCGCCGGCCAAATTCTGGCCGGGCTTTCCGCGGCGGTTTACCGTTTTCGTCTTGCTCATTGCGCGGGCTCCTTTCTAGGCGATATCGTCCATCTTTTTAGACAGGATCAGGTACAGCACCGTGACCACGCCGATGATCAGCGAGGCCATCACGCCCAGCGCGCTGCCGTAACCCACCTGCGAAATGACGTTGGCCGCATAAGAGGACGGGAAGAAGTAGCTGTAGATCTTCGTCATCATCACTTCCGTGGCGCCGGAGGGGCCGCCCCCGGTCAGCACCTTCATCAGGTCGAAGATCTGCATGCTGCCGATAATCGCCAGCATCAGGATCATTTGGAACATCCGCGCCAGCAGCGGCAGCGTGATATAGCGGAAGCGCTTCCAGCCCACCGCACCGTCGATGTCGCCGCTCTCATAGACGTCCTGGGGGATGCCCTGCAGGCCCGCGAGGAACAGGATGGTATTGATGCCGATGCTCTGCCATGTGGACACCAGGATGCACACGATCATGGCCGCGGGCGAGGTGCCCAGCCAGTCGATGGGCGTGTCGATCCAGTGCAGGCCCAGCAGTGTGTTGTTGATGAAGCCGTTGTAGGCGGCGAACAGCAGCGAAAACACCACCGCCATCACCGCCGTGCTGGTGATATTGGGCAGAAACAGCACGCCGCGGAAGAAGTTGGAGCCGTGCAGCTTGCGGTCCAGCATCACCGCCAGCAGCAGCGCAATGGGCATCTCCACGAGCAGCTTGCCCACGGCGAAGATGAACGTGTTGCCCACTGCCTGCCACCAGCCCGGATCCCGCGTGAACATGCGGATGAAGTTTTCAAGCCCGATAAATTCCGGCGTGGTGATGCCGTCGTACTTGAAAAACGACAGGCTCACCACCCACAAATTGGGATACAGCGTCAGCGCGACGAAACCGATCAGCACCGGCAGCAGCATCAGATAAGCCGCCTTGTTTTTCACGATCTGATGCCAGAGCGTATCCTTTTTCCTGCTGCTCAAAGAATTTCCATTCACTTTTATACACCGCCTTATTTCAAAC
>CATXYA010000143.1 GCA_958403605.1 uncultured Oscillospiraceae bacterium | reverse complement strand
TCATTCTGATCGAAGGCCAACCGGCTTGTACCGCAGAGGCGGAACGCCGGGGACGGCGTTCCCTACAGGAGGAGATCGAAAAAGCTTCCTTTTGGGGAACTGATCTTTGCTGCAAAGCAGACAAACGCTCCGCGCCGCCTTTCTGAGAAGCTGTACTTCAGAAAGGCGGCGCGGAGCTTTTTAATTACGGTTCTTTGTCCGCCAGCGCCTGGGCCTTCAAGCAGAGCTCGGCGGCCCGGAAGGCGTGTTCCTGCGTCATGGCCGTCTCGGTGCGGTCGAGGCATTCCCGGATGAGGCGGGAGAAGAACGGGCATCCCACCTGCCCGGTGGCGTCGAACCGGAACTCGCCCTTCCGGTTGGCCCAATAGACCATGTTCTCCCGTTTTTCCCCGGCGGCCAGGTCGATGTACTTGCGCAGCTCGATATAGCCGTCGGTGCCCAGAATAAAGGTGCGGCCATCGCCCCAATTGCGCAGGCCGTCGGGCGTGAACCAGTCCACCCGGAAATACCCGGTGGCGCCGTTGGACGCCGTGGCCGTGCATTCGCCCAAGTCCTCGAATTCCGGGTGATCGGGGTGCGCATAGTTGGCCTTGCGGGCGAAGGTGATGGCCGCGTCCTCCGCGCCGGTAAAATACAGGAACTGCTCCAGCTGGTGGCTGCCAATGTCACAAAGGATGCCGCCGTAGCGGGCCTTCTTGTAGAACCAGCCGGGCCGGGCGGCCCCCAGGCGGTGCGGGCCGAAGCCCTCCATGTGCAGCACGCGCCCGATCTCGCCCCGGCGGATCAGCTCGTCGGCCAGCGTGGCGGCCTCGTTGTGCAGCCGCTCGGAGTAATAGACCATATATTTGCGGCCTGTTTCCGCCACGGCGCGCCGGGCGGCGGCCAGCTGTTCCATCGTGGTCAGGGGGGCTTTGTCCACAAAATAATCCTTGTCCGCGGCCAGCACCCGCAGCCCCAGCGGGCAGCGCTCGCTGGGCACGGCGGCGCTGGCGATGAGCCGGAGCTCCGGGTCGCCCAGCAATTCTTCCAGGCTGGATGCCGCCCGCGCCTGCGGGAAAGCGCGCCGGAAGTCCGCGACCTTCTGCGGGTCCTCGTCCCACACGGCGGTCAGCTCGGCCCCGGCTTCCAGCAGGCCGTTCACCATGCCGTAGATATGCCCGTGGGCCAGCCCGGCCGCGGCGAAGCGGAACTCTCCCGGCCCTACGGCGGGCACGGGCTTTGGAGGCAATGACAACTCCATTTTACAGCAGCTCCTTTCATGCGAAACAGGCCGCGCGGGACAGCAGTCCCCGCGCGGCCCCAGAGTCTGTTTGAACAGTTTTAAAACAGGCTCTTGTCTTTTTTACAGCATCAGCGCAAAGATACCGCCCTGCACGCTGCGGGCGATAAAGGCCACATAGCGGCCCGTCTTGGTGTCGTACCAATCGGAGAACGGGACGCGGGAGGTGGTCTCGCGCAGCTCCTTGGCAATGGGGGCGATCAGCGCCGCGCGCACCGCCGGGTCCTCCGCCATGCGGGCCGTCCAGCAGATCCAGTCGGACTTGGTATAGTCGGCGCGGGAATCCAGCGGCAGGCCGTAGGTGTTGATGCGGGGCAGATAGCTGGCGGTCTCCGCCGCGTAGAAGCTCTGCGGCATCAGATCCAGGCCCAGCACCTTGTCCCACAGCAGATTGTACTTCATGCTCCAGCCCTGGCCGTCCAGCGTCAGCGGCGTGTTGCCCTGGTCGCCGATCTTTTCCAGCAGATGGGCCGCCATGGCCTTGGCTTTCTGAGCGTAGTCCGGCGCGCCGGTCAGGCGGGCATAGCAGGCCACGCCGACGATGGCCTTGGCGGCCAAATTGACGTTGTGGGCCAGATGCCCGGCAAAATCGTCGGTGCAAAGCTGCTCGTCAGGGTCTTCCCCGTACTGCACCAGGTACCGCACCCAGGTGTCCAGCAGGGGGCGGTACTGCTCCGCCAGGGAGGGGTCCGCGCCAAAGGCGCGGGCGGCTTCCAGCATGATGAGCATATTGCCGCATTCCTCCACCGGCATCTGGTAGCGGGGGTCCCACACATCCGTTCCCGCCGGGTAAAGGTAATAGGGCGGGTAGCTCTGCCCCGGCTGCACGTGCTTGCGGGCGGCGTAGACCTGGCCGGTGGCCAGCGGATAGCGGCCCACGTCGTGGGGGGCGAAATCCTCGGTCCACACGGGCATGGAGGCAAACTCCAGCACCGGGCGGCACAGCGCGTTCACCAGCTCCGGGCAGTAGCGCAAAAAGAGCGGGATGGAGGGATAGCTGACGTCCACGGTGCCGATGCAGCCGTTGGAATCGTTCTCCTTGGAGAGGAAGGCCATTTCGCCCGCGGGCGTGGCGATCAGCTTATGGGCGGCAAAGGTGTGCCGCCAGGCCGCGTTGACAAGGCGCTCATAGTCCTCGCCCGCCGCCTTGCGGGCGTCCTCCGCCAGCCGGGCGTCCAGCTGTGCGCAGTCGTTCAAAATTGTGTCGAAATGCGCCTGCACAAAGCGAATGGCATCGGTGATCTGCCGGCCGTCCCGACGGTACCAGGGCTTGCACAGGTCGCCGAAGTAGTTGATGGAGGCGATATCGTCATAAGCGATGACGATCTGCGCGGCGGGGCCGCCCGCCGTGAGGGCGCAGCAGGTCTGCAGGCCGTCGCCCACCGGCGCTGTCTCGCCGTCGGCGCTCAGGTACAGATAGCCCCAGTCGATGGTGATGTGGTCGGCGGAATGGCTCAGGGGCTTCTGGGTGGTCTGGCCGCACCAGGCGGTGTTTTTGCCGCCCTCGGTAAAGGCCGCGCCGGACATGGCGGGGCGGATCTCGCCGTCATAGCACAGCCGGTCGGACAAATGCAGCCGCACCTGGATGTCATGCTCGGCGCCGTCCAGGGAAACCGCCGCCAGCGTGACCAGCGTCACCGGCATACTCAGCAGATCCAGGTCCTGCGGCAGCGCGGGCGTGGCAAAGCAGGTCTCCAGCCGCACCCCGGCAAACTCGCTGACAAAGCGGGTGCGGGTGGCCGTCACGGTCAATTCGGCCAGCGCGGCCTCGGGCTCGGGGCCCGCGCCCAAAAAGCGGCAGGCGGCGCCGTCCACGGTCATGACGCCGCGGATGGGCTTGGCGGGGCCGCTCCAATGGCAGGCGTCCGTCTGGGTCATGGTATCCGCGGGCATCCAAATGGAACAATACGGGTCGGATGCCAGCAGGGGGATGGCGGGAAGTCGGTCAATACAAGGCATAAAATGTGCCTCCTTGTTCATCATTGAGAGAGATCAGCCTTTCAGGCCCTGGATCGAGATGCCCTCCACCAGATTTTTCTGGAAGAAGAAGAAAAGCGTCAAAATCGGCACCAGCGAGGCAACGGACATGGCAAAGGTGGCGCCGTAGTCCGACATGGAGCTGTCGTTGAACATTTTCAGCGCGTAAGCGACGGTGTACGTGGGCGGTTTGTTTAAGTAAAGCAGGGCGCCCATGAAGTCCTCCCAGCTGCTCATGAAGGTCAGCACGCCCACCGTCACCAGCGCGGGGACGATCATGGGGACGATGATGCGGAAAAATACCCCGTACCAGCTGCAGCCGTCGATCTTGGCCGCTTCGTCCATATCCCGCGGAATGCCGCGGATGAACTGCATGATGAGGAAGATGTTGAAGCCGCTGGCAAAAAAGGAGGGCACGATCATGGGCAGGTAGGTGCCCACCCAGCCCATGTTGTTGAACAGGACAAAGCGCGGGATCATCATCACCTGGCCGGGCAGCATCATGGTGACGACCATGAGCACAAACCAAATGTTGCGGCCCTTGAACTTGATGCGCGCCAGGCCAAACGCCACCAATGCCGAGGAGAGCATCATGCCGCCGGCGGACAGAAGCGCCACAAACAGCGAGTTTTTGAAAAAGGTGGTGAAGGTATAGCCGCCAAACCCCTTCCAGCCGTTGATATAGTGCTCCAGCGTAAAGTTTTCGGGGATCAGCGAGGTGGCGGTGCTGAAAATATCGCCGTTGGGCTTAAACGAGGAGGCCACCAGCCACAGCACGGGGTACAGCATGACGAAGCTGACGATGACCATCAGCACGTGGTAGAGAACGGTGTTGGTCTTGCGCTGTGCCGAAAAGCTCTTTGTGATCGATTTCATCATCTTGTGCTTACCGCCCTTCCGATTCGTAGTACACCCAGGCGTTGGAGGAGCGGAAGATCAGGGCCGTAAAGAAGGCGATGATCAGCAGCATGAACCAAGCCATGGCGCTGCCATAGCCCATCTCGAACTGGTTGAAGGCTTTGTTGTACAGATGGACGCCGTAATACAGGGTGGTGTTCAGCGGTTTGCCCTTGGTGATCAGGTAGCTGGAGTTGAACGCCTGGAAAGCGCCGATCACCTGGTTGATGAGGTTGAAGAAAATGATGGGGGTCAGCAGGGGCAGCGTGATGGAGAAGAAGCGGCGCACCGGGCCGGCGCCGTCCACGATGGCGGCTTCGTAATAGCTGGTGGGGATGTTTTTGATGGCCGCTAGGAAGATCAGCATCGAAGAGCCGAACTGCCAGACGCCCAGTGCGATCAACGTCCCCAGCGCGGTCTTGGGGTCGCCAAGCCATGCGGTGTTATCGGGAAGGCCAAAGAAGCCCAGGATCTGGTTGATGACGCCCTTGGGGGAAAACAGCTGCTTCCACAGCAGGGCGATGGCGACGCTGCCGCCCATCAGCGAGGGAATATAGAACGCGGCGCGGTAGAAGCTGGTGACACGGGTCGCACGGGCCAGGGCCAGGGCCACCAGCAGCGCCACCGCCAGCTTGATGGGCACCTGGATGAGGGCAAACTTGAAGGTGACCTTGAAGGAGGTCCAGAACAACTCATCCTCAAAGAACATCTGCCTGAAGTTTTCCAGCCCCACCCATTTGGGCTCGGACAGGATGTTGTACTGCGTAAACGCCAGGTACAGGGAGGTAAAAAACGGAATTGCGGTAAAGATGACAAGGCCAATGATAAAGGGAAGGATAAACACATATCCCGCCACATTGTCCCGGTCCAGCCAACTGCCGCATTTGCGTTTGAGACCGACGGTTTTTTTCATGACAACGGCTCCTTTCATCGATCTAAGAGAGATTCTAAAGAGTCGCGCCGAAGGGATTCTCCTTCGGCGCGGCAGAACATCGTATCCTTGTGTACCGGGCCCGGAGGGCACAGTTCACACGTCTCTGTTTGCAAAGGTGGGACGTTTATTCCGCAGCCAGGATGGCGTTTGCCTCGTCCATGAACTGCTGGGCGGCCGTTTCCAGATCGGTGATCTCGCCGTAGCGGACCTGATCGGAATACTGGACCAACAGGTCGGAGACCTTGCTGTGGGCGGGAGGATCGGGGTTCATCAGCGGGGAGGCCATATCGGGCTGGCTGACATAGTCGATGAACTCGACGACTTCCTGGCTGGTTTCGTTCAGCGCCGGGGCGACATATTCACGCATTTTGGAAGAAATGGGAACAGCGCGCTCAATGCCGACCACGTCGTAGCAGGCTTCTTCGTTGGTAAAGAAGTTGATGAAGCGGACCGCGGCGTCCTTCACATCGCTGTCGGCGCCCACGCACCAGAACATGGCAGGTTTGAGATAAGTAGCCGAGGCGGTCGCGTCATCGCGGTTGGGGATCATGACCATGCTGATGTCCTTACCCGTGGCGTCGCGGTAGGCCTGCAGCTCATTGGAGTTCTGGTAAC
>CATXYA010000142.1 GCA_958403605.1 uncultured Oscillospiraceae bacterium | reverse complement strand
AAGCAGAAGGGCAACGTGGTGGTGGCCGTGTCCGAGGGCGTCCGCACCGCCGGCGGCCAGTACGTCTGCGAGATGGAGGAGGAGCTGGGCCCCCGGGACGCCTTTGGCCACAAGATCCTCACCGGGACGGGTCGGTATCTGGCGGGCAAGGTCATTCGGGAGCTGGGCACCAAGGCCCGCGCCATCGAACTGTCTACCCTGCAGCGCTGCTCCAGCCATGTGGCGGGGCGCGTGGACGTCACCGAGGCGTTCCAGGTGGGCGGCGCCGCCGTGCGCGCGGCCTGGGAAGGCCGCACCGGCGAAATGGTGGGCCTGGTGCGCGTTTCGGACGAGCCGTACCAGTGCATCACCGCGGCGCAGGATATCCGCCAGATCGCCAACCGGGAAAAGCGCGTGCCCCTCGATTGGATCAACGAAGCCCACAACGGCGTGATGCCGCAGCTGGTGGAATATATGCGCCCGCTCATTCAGGCGGAGCTGACCCCCATGTATGTCAACGGCCTGCCGCGGCATATCTATCTGAAGTAAAAGCGTCCGGCGACATCCGGATAAAAAAGCGCAGGCCTTTTGAAGGGCCTGCGCTTTTGCTGTTCAAAACCGGATGGGCCGGCCGCTTTTCGTGCCCTGGTATTCGCCGTTTTCCACGGCGAAGGCCCCGCTCACCAGCACGTAGGGGATGCCATCGGGCGCGGCGTCCGGCTCGCCCTTGTCCGGCATTTTGGCGTTGTCGGCCACGATGCCGGGGTCGAAGAGGACGAGGTCGGCGTCATAGCCGGGCTCGATGCTGCCCTTGTTTTTCAGCTGCATCGTCTCGGCGGGCAGCAGCGTGCACTTGTACACCGCTTCCTCCAAATTCAGCAGCTGTTCCTCCCGCACCATCTTGCGCAAAAAGCGGGGATAGCTGCCCGCGATCTGCGGATGGCCCTCGCCGGGGGCGTAGGCGCCCGAGTCGGTGCTCATCATGGCATAGGGCTTTTGCAGCGTCTCATAGATCTCGTAGGGCTCGCCGGAGAAGCAGATGACGGATTCCCGCGGATATTTGCGGCGCAGCAGCAGGTAGAGGTCGCGGTTGAGGCGTGTGCCCGTGTACTTGCCCGTGGCCACCACCATGTCGCCGAAGCGCAGGGCGTTGTCGCGGATGGTCTGCTCGTCAAAGGTGGCGGTGTCAATGTAAGTGGCCCAATCGGTGTACATGCCGCTGTCGATCCACACGTCCATGCCCTTGGCGCGCGCGGCGTCCACGATGTCCAATGCGGGGCGGATGGTGCCAAAGCCGCTGTACTGGTAGACGAAATGGCTCAACAGCAGCCGCACGCCGCTGCGCCGGGCCGCCGCCAACATCTCATACAGAGAGTAGAGGTCGTTTTGCGTGAACAGGCGGGTATGTACCGGCAGGATGCGGCCGTAAAGGGCGGCCAGCTCGGCCATGGCGTCGATCTCCGCCAGGCTGGTGCCGGGGGCGTAATCCAGCCCCAGGGAGACCCCGGCGGCGCCCTCCCGCAAGGCCTTGTCGGCCAGGCGGCGCATGGGGTCCAGCTGGGCGGGAGAGGCCTTGGCAGCGGTATCCGTCAGGCCCACGGCGGCCCGCATGCTGAAGCTGTGGCCCACGAGCTCGGCCTGGTGGATGGGAAAGCCGTCCCGCGCCTGGGCGCGGAAAAACTCGTCCAATTCCAGCGGGGAGAGGCCGCAGTTGCCGCCCACGGTGGTGGTGATGCCCTGCAGCACCGAGAGCTGCCCGCCGTAATCGTAGCCGTCCAGGTGACTGTGGATATCGATGAAGCCGGGGGCCACGCACAGGCCCGCCGCGTCCAGCACCCGCGCCGCGGGCGGGCACGCGCCCGATACCTCTGCGATCCTGCCGTCCTGGATCATCACATTGGCGACGGTGGAGGTTTTGGTGCGGGTGTCGATGACGCGCCCGTTTTCGATGCGCAGATCAACCATCGCCCGCCTCCTCCGCCGCCAGACGGCGCGCCAGCTCCCGCCGCTGCCAGGCCCGCAGCCAGCCGATCAGCTCGCGGCGGGGGAAGGGCGTGAGGTCGATGGGGATGGTGGGCAGCAGCAGGTCCTCCGCCACTTGGTCGATGCGCTGGGCGATGGCGCTCTGCGGCGCCGTCTCAAACACCGTCTTGCCCGCCAGAGCGCTGTATTCCAGCTCCTTCGCATAGCCCAGGCACGCCAGGATCTCGATGGTGGCGCGGCGGGCGTAATCGGACAATTCTTCCTGGGTGTCGCGGCAGGAGGCGTTGTTCACCAGCAGCTGCACGGGGAAGTTGGCGGCCTCGGAGGCCCGCACGATGGCCTGCAGCAGGCTGTTGGCCGTGGTGACGGAGGCAAAGCTGCCATTGGTGACGATGATGCACCGCTGCATCACGCCCTCGCGGATGGGCAGGATGTAGCCTGTGCAGGGCGTCTCGCCGGAGATGTCGTAGAGGATGAAATCCAGCCCCAGGCGCTGCACCACGCCCTGGAAGCCCAGCATTTCATCGATGAGGTTGATGCCGCGGGCCAGACACCCCACGCCGGGGTCGATGCTGCCAAGCTCCAGGCAGTAGACGCCGCTGGGCGTGGCGAGCACATAGTCGTTGAGGTCGATCTCGTAGTGCTCGCGGTAATCCTCCAGCGCGGGCTCGATGTCCACTTCGCCCCGCAGCAGCACAGTGGAGGAAAGGCTGATGTCATTGCCCACCAGCAGTACGCGGTAGCCCTTGCGCGCCAGCGCGTGACTGAGGTTTTGCGCCACGGTGCTTTTGCCGCTGCCGCCGCGCCCTAAAAAACAAATGCGCTGTGCCATCGCTTCACTGCCTCCTCACATGGTCGATGTACGCGGGAATGGAATACACAGGCGCAAAATCCGCCAGCGTGCGCCGGGCCAGGGCGGCGCCGTTTTTAAGCAGGTGATAGGCTGTCAGCGCCATCATCTTGGCGGGGACGAGATAGGCTTTTTCCTCGTCCGCAATATGGAACCCGGCGCTGTGCAGCGCGCCCACCGCACCGCCGTGGGTGAAATTCACCACAGGCATGATGTGGGTCAAATCGCCCACGTCGGTGGAGGCCAGGTTGTGCATGGCAGGCGTGACACATTCCACAGTGACACCGTCTCCCAGGGCCCCGGCGGCGGCCAGCAGCGCGGGGTCCGCGGCGCTGGGCCGCACGGGCAGATAGCCCTGCGCAGTGCGGATCTCGGCGGCGGCCCCCAAGGCCAGCGCGGCGTGGGTGCAGGCGCGGTCGAATTTCTGCTCCGCGTCCGCCAGCGATTCCAGCGTGGCGGCGCGCACCATGGCCTCCAGCACCACCGTCTCGGGTACCACGTTCAGCGCCGCGCCGCCCTCGCGGATGTTGGCGTGGATACGCACGGCGTCGCACTCGCGGAAGGTCTCGCGCACCAGCCCGATGGCGGACAGCGCCAGGGCCGCGGCGTTGAGGGCGTTGACGCCTTCGTGGGGAGCGGTGGCCGCGTGGGCGGCCTTGCCGTGGAAAATTACCGTCTTGCTGACAAAGCCGTTACAGGCCGCGTTACCCAGCAGCAGGTCGCTTTCGCAGGGGATCATGTGCACGTGGGTGGTGAGGGCCAGGTCGATGTCATTGAACGCGCCCCGCCGTAGCAGCTCGGATTTGCCGCAGCAGAACTCGATGCCCTCCTGCCGCAGGGCGCGGCGGGTGGCATCGGGTACGTACTCCTCGGCGGGCACGGCGAAAAACGCCACGCTGCCGGCAAGGGCTGCGGCCACCTCCGGCTGGGACAGCGCCATGGCCGCGCCCAGCAGCGCGCCCATCTGGGCGTTGTGGCCGCAGGCGTGGGCCACGCCGTTGGCCGGGTTTGCCGCCGGGTGGGTGGGGCACAAAATGCCGTCCAATTCGCCGATGACGGCGGCACAGGGGCCGGCCACCCCGCCCCGCAGCACCGCCTTGACGCCGGTGCGGGCCAGGCCCGTCTCGGGGGCGAGGCCGCAGCGGCGCAGGGCCTCCTGTGTCAGCGCGGCGGTGTGCGTTTCATAAAAGCCCGGCTCCGCCTGGGCGGCGATGGCCTTGACATAAGTAAGCAGCTCGGCGCGGTGCGCGTCGATGGCGTCCACGATCAATTGTTCGATGCGGTCCATAGTGCGGTCCTCCCCATTTTTATATTCCCGGTCCAACAGTGCCGCCGTCTGCGCGGCAGCGGAAAGCTTTGAAAAAGGGCCGCCTCACGGCGGCCCTTTGCGCGGCTTATTGTCCGCAGGCAGTTTTGAATTCCGTCCACACCTTCACGTGGGCCTCGTCGGCCGCGGCGGAAAGGTTCTGGATCATCTCCGTCTCGCTGTGGAAATCCTCCGGCAGCGTCAGGAAGGAGCGGTACGCCTCGTCGATCAGCTCGTCCGCGGCGGCGTTGGTGCAGTAGTAGCCCAGCGCCTCAAAGCATGTTTTGCTCACCTCCGGGCGCAGGATATAATCCATGAACGCATAGGCGGCGTCCGCGTGGGGCGCCTGGGAGGGGATAAACTGGGCCATGATGCCAAAGCCGACGCCCTCGGTGGGATAGACCACCTTCAGGGTGGGGTCGGCCCGGCAGGCCAGGGTCACCTGGCTGGTGTACATGACGGCGGCGCCCACCTCACCGGAAATGAGGTCGTCCTGCACGTTGTCGTCCTTGATGAGGCGAATGTTGGGGGCCAGCTCCAGTAACTTTTCCCCGGCCTTTTCAATGGCGGCCACGTCCTCGGTGTTGTAGCTTTCGCCCAGCACCTTCAGCGCCATGCCGTTGACAACGCGGTAGTTGCCGATGACGGCCAGGTTGTCTTTCAGCGCCGGGTCCCACAGGTCGGCGTAGCCCTGGATGTCCACATCCACCGTGGCGGGGTTGTAGACGATGGTCTGCACGCCCGCGCCGTAGGGCACAGTGTAGGCGTCCGTGGGGTCAAAAAACTGGCCCTGGTAAATGGGATTGACGTTGCCGATGTTGGGGATCTTGGTTTTGTCCAGCTCGGTGACAAGGCCCTCGGAGATGGCCGTCTCGACGATATAATCGTCGGCGATCACCAGGTCGTAATCGCCGCCCTTGGAGGTCTCCAGCTTGGCTAGCATGGTCTCGTCGGTGTCGAAGCTGGAATAGTTCACCTTGATGCCGGTCTCGGCGGTGAAGCCGTCCAGCACCTCCTGCGGGAACATGCCCTCCCAGGTGTACAGGTTCAGCTCCGTGCTGCCCGCGGCGCTCTGCGGCTGGGAAGCAGCGGTGCTGCCGGAACCGGAGGCGGCGGGGGCGGAAGAAGCGGAGCCGCCGCAGCCCGCCAGCACGGTGAGGCTGAGCGTTAAGGCCAAAGCGATTGCAAAGATCTTTTTCATTATTTACCCTCCAGAATTTCCTCTCTATCGTTGCTCTCCGAAGCCTTGGGCCGTCCAATGCGGCCCAGCAGGGTGGAGAGGACAACCAAAATGATGGTGGCCGCCAGCATCAGCGTGCACAGCGCGTTGATCTCCGGCGTGACGCCGGTCTTCAGCTGTGTGTACACCTTGATGGGCAGCGTGTTTACGTTGACGCCCGTGACGAACACGCTGATGATGACGTCGTCTAGGCTCATGGCAAAGCTGAGCAGCATACCCGACACGATGGCCGGGGCCAGCAGTGGCAATGTGATGTCAAAAAAGGTGCGCGCCTCGCTGGCGCCCAGGTCGCGCGCGGCCTCAGCCAGGCTTTTGTCCATGCCCACCAGGCGCGCTTTCACCAGCATATAGACATAGGGCACGCAGAAGGCGG
>CATXYA010000141.1 GCA_958403605.1 uncultured Oscillospiraceae bacterium | reverse complement strand
CGTCCCCGGCGTTCCGCCTCTGCGGTACAAGCCGGTTGGCCTTCGATCAGAATGATCCCGTGGATATGGTTGGGCATCACACAAAAGCAGTCGGTTTTGATGTGCGGGTCGAGCCAGGAAAGCCGGTCCCACACACCGGACGCCATTTCGCCGGGCGCTGTCGGCTTTAGCAGCGGAACGCCGGGGACGGCGTTCCCTACGACGGCTAACCCGTTCCAGCGTTCTTTGATGCAGATGGTGATGGAATAAGCACCGTTTTGACTGTAACCGACATCCTTTTAGCTTCACCGCGTTTGTCTATCTTTTACTCGCTGTCGACAACGAGCTTTCCATCGGGGGTAAAATGCGCGGGGGAGAGAAAGGCGATGCGGTCCTGGCCTGTGGCTTCGGTGCGGCCATGGTAGCAGATCATCAGGGCCCCCTCCGCGGTGCGGAACATGCAGCTGTGCCCGGTGCCGGTGACGCGGCGGCCCCGTTCTAAAATCGGATTTTCCACCGCCTTGGTATAGGGGCCCAAGGGATGCTGTGCGGTGGCGTAGCCCACGGCATAATCCGGCCCTGCAAAAAAATTGCCGGAGTAGGTCATGTAATACCGCCCCTCATGGCGCATCAGGTAAGAGCCCTCGTTCCAGCGCCGTCCGGTAGCGGCTGCACTGCGGCCCTCCCACTCCTGCTCGGGGCGCAGCAGCAAAACCGGGTCCCCTTTCACGCCCGAAAAGTCCGGTTCCAGCTCCACACCGTAGATCCAGCTTTCCTCCAGGCCGTCCACCGTGTGCTCATAGCAGCAGCGGGAATAATACAGGTAATACCGCCCGTCCTCCACAAAGACGTCCGCGTCAATGACGGGATAGCCGGGGTCAAAGATGGGGCGGTCGGCAAGATCGGTAAAGGGTCCGGCGGGGGTGTCGGCCACCGCCGCGCCGATGCGGAAGTTTTCCAAGGCGCCGGTGGGGTTTTCCTTCCAGTCGGCGCTGTAGAACAGGTAGTACCGGCCACCGATCTCGCAGCACTCCGGTGCCCAGAAGCAGCCAACGCCCCAGCGGGCGGTCTCCTTGCTCAGGGCCGTGCCCGCACGCTGCCAGTGCAGCAGGTCGTCGGAGGCATAGACGGGAAAGCCGCTGCCGTCCTCGCTGGTGCAGTAGAGGTAATAACGCGCATCGGCGGCGCGCAGAAGAAAGGGGTCGGCTGCCGGGAAGGGCAGTTGGATGGTTTTTTCCATTGTGGACGCTCCTTGTCAGCTTGAAAGATCGTTGTCCGTCCTCATGCCGCGGCGGAATGAGACGGTTTTCCAGCCTCGATTGTATCACGCGGGATACCGCCAAGACAATGCAAAAAACCGATGTGGGAAAATTGCCCCTTGCCGCAAAAAGCTGCCGGATGTTTCTGCATTTTCACGGACAGCGCAAAAAACAAGCTCCGGGGTCAACACCCCGGAGCTCACATTTTTATTGCTCCGCGTTCGTGCCCCAGGCCTCAAACTGCGTCAAAGCGGGGAAGGGGGAGGCGTCGTCGGCCTTGATGAGCTGCCCGAGGGTGAGCCGGTCCACGGTGCGCGGGGCGATGGCAAAGGTCTGGGGCTTATCGGTCTTCTCAAAATGCAGCACTTCCTCGGTGCCGTCGGAAAAGGTGACGGTGCCCTGGGTCCACCAGCTGTCGTGGGGGAAATCGGCCCGCAGGGTCACGCGCAGCTCGTCCACGGTGACGGGGCGGCCAAAGTGCAGCGTCCACGCGGCGTTGGGGTCCCGGTTGATGCCCCAGCTCTGGTACGGCCACTCGCCGTGGGAGGCGTTTTCGTAGATGCCATCGATGGCGTTGTAGGAGGCGAACACCGCCTCGCCCCGGGTCTCCACATTGGCGGTGGTGTGGGGGAAAAAGCCATTGTCGCCGTGCTGGTCATACGGGTTGAACGCCAGGTTGCGCCGGTGGGCGACCTCGCCGGGCGTGGCCATGCGGGCGCGCAGGAGATGGCGGCTGCCCGTGAAGGCCTTGGGCGAAAAGACGATGCGCCCCTCGCCGAAGGGGATGTGATAATAGAACACACGGTCCGGCACAAAGACGAGGGCGGGCGGCAGCGTGTCCTCCAGCTGCACGACGCAATAGGAATTGGGCTGCGCGCACTCCACGGCGATGAAGTCGCCCTCCGCATAGGGGGCAGTGTGCACCAGGCTGACGTTTTCGCCCTCGGGGCAGGTGGCATAGGTATGGCCTTGGCCGCTCAATACTTTCAGTTTCAACATGTTCGTTCTCCTTTTGCTTTGGTTCAAATGTCAGGCTTATGACAGCACAAACGTAAATCTTTGCCGTTCCGTTGCCACGGGTGGGGTCAGATGCAGTAGGTAAGCCGTCTCCAGATGGCCGTCCTCGTGGGTGGGCCAGCGCTCCTCCAGCA
The DNA here is from genome assembly GCA_958403605.1 of uncultured Oscillospiraceae bacterium. Lineage (GTDB taxonomy): Bacteria > Bacillota > Clostridia > Oscillospirales > Ruminococcaceae > Ruthenibacterium. The sequence continues at coordinate 3,355 of CATXYA010000141.1, read as the reverse complement.
CCGACACCTCCAGCTGAGGGTCGAATTGTAAGGCCAGGGCGCCGAAGTGGGCAGCGCCCCGTTCCAGCACGATGGGCCCGCGTGAGACAAACACCTCCGTCACGAATTGGGGCTCGGTGAAGGTGAAGGCGTCGGTGAGCATCAGCTCGCCCTTCTCCTTATCGTGCCAGAAATCCCGCTGCAGCTCCACCAAGCCAGGGAGGTCGTAGCAGGGGACCAGGTCCATGGAAAAATAATCGATGTTGTCGCCCCGATCGCTGGCCGGCGTTGCCTTCACCTTCCGCGCCGCGTGCTGCGGCCCGGCGGCCTGCTCGGCGCCCGCGGGCAGGGGCACACTGTGGCTGCGGGAGGCGTTGACAAAAATGGAATAGCGGTCCGGCCCAAAATAGGCGGCATTGTACTGGCCCGCGCCCAGGTCGCACAGGGCGGGCACGCCGTCCTTGCACAGGATAAAGGAGCCGCAGTCGTTGTGATTATGGCTTTCGCCGTTGTGGCCCGCCTTGGCGGCCAGGGTGAGATGCGCGCTGCCGGAAAGAAACCACTGGGCGTCCGGCAGCCAGACGGTGCGCCGGGCGGGCAGCCCAAAGCGGGTGGCTTCATCATACCACAAGAGGTCCCGCAGGGAAAGGCAGAACCGGTAGCAGGAATCGCCCAGGATGCCGTCGGCGGCGCCGGCGTCGGGCAGCGCCGCGTCGGGGAACCGCTTTTGCAGGTAGCAGGAAAGCCCCATGCGGAAGCCGCTTTCGGGGCTGCCGTCGGCAAAGCTGACCGTGTGGCTGCCCGCAAGGTAATAGTACTGCTGGCAGCGGGCGATGGCGGCGGCTTTCGGCTGTGCCAAGAGGTCCAGCGCGCCCGCGGTGCGCGTTTGCAGCAGGTCGGCAAAGCAGGTGAAGAAGCCGAAGCCGTAGGTCCAATAGCCCACGCCCTCCACGCACACGCCGTCGTCGCCGAAGCTGGCGAGGTACACGTCGAGGCACGAGAGGCAGCGGTGCAGCAGCGCCGTCAAACGCGCGCGGTCGTGCACCAGATGCAGCGCCGCGCCGCCGATGGCCCCGCCGCACACGGCGCACCAGTTGTTGGACATGGCCTCAAAGCGGTAGAAGCGGGGGCTCAAAAAGGGCGTGAACACCCGCCGGTCGATCTCGCTGTGCGCGCGGGCGGCCACGTCGCCGTCCAGCTTGTCCCCGCACAGCGCCAGCGTTTCGGCCAGGGCAAAGGCCGTCTCGCAGGCGAACAGGTCCAGCTGGCCCTCATATTCCGAAAAGGGCAGCGGCGCGTCGTCCGGGCCCATGAAGTGGGCGGGCAGGCACCAATAGGCCTCCTCGCAGATGGCCCAGAGGGTGTCCTCCAGCGCCGTTTTCCAGGGGCCCGCCTCCGGTTCCAGCCACAGCAGCAGCGCGAAGGTGAGCAGCCGGCCCCGGCGCTCGAAATACGCGGCCTGATAGGCCGACCGGTCCCCTGTCTGCCAGTAGAGCTTGAACAGGCTGTAGGGCAGCGCCGGGATGGGCGTTTGCAGATACGCTTCCGCCTGGCGGCGCAGCGCGGCGCGCTGGGCGTCCGTCCAGGCACTGGGGGCGGGGGCCGGGCCCAGCAGCGGCACTTCCGGCGCCGCCAACGCCGCAAAAAGTTGTTGTTTGTTCCACATGGATCCACCGCTTCCTTTCTATGCTCCAGTATACGGCAAACAGGCCCCGGCGCACAACGGCTTTGCAGCGAACGGATGAAATATTACTGCTTTGCATTAAAATAGTACGGCTTTTTCTCCACACAGGTGAAGATCGTGCCTTTCAGCCGCCGCGCCGCCGTGCTAAGATAAAGGGAAAGGAGCGGTGCACCATGAGACAACGACCGAATATTTTACTGCTGATGGCCGACGAGCTGCGGGCCGACTGCACGGGCTTCGGCGGCAGCCCCGTTGTGCGCACGCCGCATCTGGACGCGCTGGCCGCGAAGGCCACGGTGTTCGACAACGCCTATACCCCGGCGCCCATCTGCATCCCCGCGCGGCAATGCCTGGCGGCGGGGCAGCTGCCCACCACCTGTGGCTGCCTGCGTTGGTACGACGACCTGCCCGCCGGGGCGCTGACGTTTCCGCGGCTGCTGGCGCGCCAGGGCTATGAGACGGTGGCCTGCGGCAAGCTGCACCACGTGGGGCCGGACCAGATGCAGGGCTACACCAAGCGCATCGGCGCCGAGTGCGAGGTGGCGCAGCCCTATCTCCCCGGCCTGGAGCATCCCTTTGACGCCTTCGCCCAAAAGTGGAGCCAGGAGGAAGAGGTGCTGCGCGCCACGGACCGGGGCAAAAGCTACCACATCCGCCAGGACGAGCTGGCGGTGCTGGGGGCGGAGTATTTCATCGAGCAGTATTTCTGCGACCCGCTGTATGGCCGCAATACCCCGGAACGGCCGCTGCTGCTGACGGTGAGCTTCAACCAGCCCCACTACCCCTATGTGGCCGACCCGGCGCTGCTGGCCTATTACGAGCCGCGGGTGACGCCCTACGTGGCGGAGCCGGTGTTCCCACACCCGTTTTTGTCGAAGTTCCAGGTGCAGGCGCCCCCGGCTGCGCTGCGCCGGGCCACCGCCGCCTATTACGCCATGACCGAGCGCATGGACAGCTACGTGGGCCGCGTGACGGCGGCCCTGGCCGCCGCTGGGCAGGACCTGGACGATTGGCTGGTGCTGTTCGCGTCCGACCACGGCGAGATGCTGGGCCAGCACGGCGTGTGGGAAAAGCAGAAGTTTTTCGAGGGCAGCGCCCGGGTGCCGCTGCTGGTGGGCCTGCCGGGACAGCAAAAGGCCCGGCGCTGCGCCAAAAACGTCAGCCTGTGCGACGTGTACGCCACCGTGTGCGGCGCGGCGGGCCTGGCGGTGCCGCCGGGCCTCGACAGCCGCAGCTTGATCCCGCTGGCAAGGGGGCAGGAGGACGGCTGGCCGGACACCGCCGTCTCCATGTTCGACGGGGTGAATTTCATGTACAAAAAAGGCGCGCTCAAATACCAATGGTACGGCGCGCCGCAAAGTGAAGTGTTGTTCGATCTGGCGGCGGACTCCACGGAGCGGGAAAACCTGCTGGCGAGGCCCGGGTACGCAGAGTTTGTGGAAGAGGGCCGCGCCCAGGCGGCCCGGTACGGGTTTTTGGAGCGGGAGTGAGGGCAGGCGGCGCGCATTCATGAGGCCGGTGCTGTCGGGAGACGTTCGGCGGCCAATGGCCGCCGCTACGGGATGAATGGGAACGTTTGTGGCCGCCCCCTCATCCGTCAGCCGCAAAGCGGCTGACACCTTCCCCCACCGGGGGAAGGCTTTTGTTTTTCCTTGCATTCGCGGAAAAACAACGTAGCTTTACGCTTGCTTA
>CATXYA010000140.1 GCA_958403605.1 uncultured Oscillospiraceae bacterium | reverse complement strand
GCACAGGTCATAGAAGGGCTGGGCGTGCTGGGAGTGGGCAAGGCGGATGGTGTTGGCGCCCATCTCGCAGATGAGGGCCATGTCCTCTGCGTGCTCCTTTTCGGTGATGGCGGTGCCCATGCCCACGCGGTCCTGGTGGCGGCAGACGCCGCGCAGAGGCGTGGAGACGCCGTTGAGGAAAAAGCCCTTGTTCACATCCACGTGGAAGGTGCGGAAGCCGAAGCGCACGGCCAGGCGGTCCTGCGTTTTGCCGCCGTCGGCCAGGGTGAGCTCGGCGGTGTAGAGGTACGGGTCCTTCACGCCCTGCCAGAGGTGGGGCTTTTCGATGCGCAGGTGCAGCACCGCGTGGCCCGTCTCATCGGGCGCGGCGGTGCCCTCGGCGAGCGTTTCGCCCAGGGCGTCCGTGAGGCGGCAGACCACCTGGCCGCCGGTGACGAACGCATCCACCCGCACGCCGCCGCCCTCGCCCGGCGTGACGAACACGCCGTCGCTGCCCGCTTTGTCCAGCGCGAAATGCACCGGCTCCAGCACCAGCAGGGTGACGGGGCGGTAGATGCCGCCGAAGAACGTGAAATCGGCGTTTTGGGGATAGACGTTGGGCGCGTCGTTGTCGGCGCTGACGGCCAGCAGGTTTTCCCCGGGCACCAGCGCGTCGGTGAGATCGGCGTAAAAGGCGGCGTAACCGCCCGCGTGGGTGACAAGATGCCGGCCGTTGCAGAAGACCTCGGCGATGTGTTCCACGGCCTCGAATTTCAGCACCGCCCGCTGGCCGGGCTTAAGGTCCGGGCAGAGGAAGGTCTTGCGGTACCAGCACTTGCCGCGGTAATACTGCACGGCCATCTGGCCGTCCTCGCGGTTCCAGGTATGGGGCAGGGTGACGGCCTCCCAGGCCGTGGTGTCCACGCCGGGGGCGGCGTAATCGCCGTCTTCACGCACAAAGCGCCAGTTCTGGTTGAAATCAATGGTTTTTCTCATGAGAAGCTCCTTCCTTGGCATCGGGGGCGACGGGGCGGGGATCGCCCAGCGCCGGGATATAAGCGAGGACCGCCTGGGCGATCTCAGACACGGGGGTATGGAAATCCTCTTCCCGCCACTGCTCGTACAGGTTCAGCAGGCCCGCGGCCAGGAAGCTGGACACCCAGCGCTGGGAGGCCTCCTGCCGCCCGGCGGCGTCCTGCACCTGGCGGCAGGCGTGATGCGTGGCGGCGCCGATCAAAAATTCCGTCATGCGGCTTTTGCGGAACGCGTCGAAGTATGTGGGATGGGCGCGGAAAAATTCCAGGAAATGCGCCACGCTGCTGCCCGCCTGCAAAAAGCCCTCCTGGTCGTCCTGGTACTGCAGGCAGATGTTGTCCACCGCAAAACCCAGCAAGTCGTCCATATCGGCAAAATTGCGGTAAAAGGTATTGCGGCTGACGCCAGCCTCGCGGCACAGCGCCGCCACGGTGATGTCCTCGTACTCCATTTTCTGCATGATGGACAGCAGCCCTTTGGCCAGCTGGTCCTGATAATATAACGCGCGTACCGTCGTTCGCCTTTTCAACACGCGGCATCCTCCTTCGATTTTCTTCTCTTCATTATACCAAAAAGAGGCTTTGCCTTGTTGGACAAACTTTCCGCTGGTTTTTTGGCAGGAATTGGCACACTTTTTCGGAAAGTGTCCACCGAAAAAGTGTTGTTTTTCCGCGGGGATGGGATGCGGGCGGGTCCAGCGGTGCGATGCGCTTCGGCGGCCAATGGCCGCCGCTGCGAATCAGGGGAACACGGACGGCAGGCCCGTGGGCGCCCTCCTCTTGGGGGGCGCGCAGGGGCGTTGCCCATGCAACGGGGCTTGGGGGCGGAAGCCCCCATTGGAATCGGCCACAGCCGACGATGCAACGCATCGAGTGAGCGTTATGGCGCGATTACTGTTAGCGAACGCTCGGCTGTGGCCCACCTTGTTTAGCGCCGGGGGGTCGCGAGGGGGGCCTCGCAATGCCCCCCTCGCCCCTCTTTGGTTCTTTCTCGGGACCGAGAAAGAACATTCCCTCCGCGAAATGCGAAGCAGTGAGCAGCAAAAAAGAGGCGGCCAAAGGCCGCCTCTGCGAAGGATGGTTAGGGCTGGCGGGGGTGGCACAGCCCGGCGCTGGGGCAGCCGGAGCAGCCGCAGCCACAGCCGCCGCCCTTTTTCTTTTTGCGCACTTGGCCGACGAGGATGGCGGCGAGGACCGCCAGCACCGCGAGGCCGACGAGGATGGTGGGAACATTCATTGCGGACACCTCCATGTCATACGCCCAGCTTCTCGTTTACTTTGACGGAGAAATTGGAGCCTTTTTGATAATCGGCGTTGTACCGATTGCGGCGGACGAGCAGATAGATGAGACCCGCCAGCACCAGGACGGCGGCCACCGTGCCGGCGCCGAAGCCGACTTCTCCGGTGAGGAGGCCGCCCAGCTGGTACACGATCAGGGACGCGGCGTAGGCGAAGCCGCACATATAGCCGATGGCGGCGGCGGTCCACTTGCCGTTGTTCATCTCGCGCTTGATGGCGCCCATGGCCGCGAAGCACGGCGCGCACAGCAGGTTGAAGATCATGAAGCTGTAGGCGGTGAGGGCGGTGTAGTGCTGGGCGACGGCGGCCCACAGCCCGGCGTCATCCTCCGCGACTTCCTCGCCCAGGTGGAACAGGACGCCGAAGGTGGAGACCACGTTTTCCTTTGCGATCAGGCCGGTGAACGTCGCCACCGTGGACTGCCAGTCGCCAAAGCCCAGGGGCGCGAAGAGGAAGGCGATGCTGCGGCCGACGGCGGCCAGCAGGCTGGAGTTGTTGTCCTCCACCATGCCGAAGGCGCCGTCCACGAAACCGAAGCCCTGCAAAAACCACAGGATGACGGAGGAGGCCAGGATGATGGTGCCGGCGCGCTTGATGAAGCTCCAGCCGCGCTCCCAGGTGGCGTGCAGCACGTTTTTGGCGCTGGGCACATGGTAGGCGGGCAGCTCCATGACAAAGGGCGCGGGCTCACCGGCAAAGGCCTTCAGCTTTTTCAGCAGGATGCCGCTGACGATGATGGCGGCCACGCCGATGAAGTAGGCGCTGACGGCGATAAGGCCGCTGCCGCCGAACAGCGCGCCCGCAAACAGGCCGATGATGGGCATTTTGGCCCCGCAGGGCACAAAGCAGGTGGTCATGATGGTCATTTTGCGGTCCCGGTCATTTTCGATGGTGCGGGAGGCCATGACGCCCGGCACGCCGCAGCCCGAGCCGATGAGCATGGGGATGAAGCTCTTGCCGGAGAGGCCGAATTTGCGGAACACGCGGTCCAGGATGAAGGCGATGCGGGCCATATAGCCCACGTCCTCCAGGATGGACAGCATCAGGAACAGCACCAGCATCTGCGGCACGAAGCCCAGCACGGCGCCCACGCCGCCGATGATGCCGTCGGCGATGAGGCCGATGAGCCAATCGGCCACGCCCCAGCTTCCCAGCAGGGCCGCGGCGCCGCCCTGGAGCCATTCGGCGGCAAAGACGTCGTTGGTCCAATCCGTGAGGAAGGTGCCCAGGGGGCCCATGGCCACCCAGTACACCAGCCACATGACGCCCACAAAGATGGGCAGGGCCAGCACGCGGTTGGTGACGATGCGGTCGATCTTGTCGGAGACGGTGAGGCTGTGCTTGGCGGCCTTTTTGACCACGCAGGCGTCCACCACCTTGCTGATGGTCGCGTAGCGCTGGTTGGTGATGATGCTCTCGGCGTCGTCGTCCAGCTCTTTTTCACAGTCCCGGATATGCGTCTCCAGATGGGCCGCCAGGGCGCTGTCCAGCGCCAGCTCGGCGGTGACCTTTTCGTACCGCTCGAACAGCTTGATGGCGTACCAGCGCAGGTTCTGCGGGTCCACCAGGGCGGAGATGGATTCCTCGATGTGGGCGATGGCGTGCTCCACGCTGCCGGTGAACACGTGGGGCGGCTCGCCCGGCTTTTTTGCGCCCGCGGCCGCGATGGCCGCTTCCGCCACGGCCATGCTGCCCTCGCCCTTGAGGGCGCTTGCCTCCAGCACGGGGCAGCCCAGGGACGCGCTCAATTTCTTGAGGTCGATCTTGTCGCCGTTTTTGCGCACCAGGTCGATCATGTTGACGGCGATGACCACGGGCAGGCCCAGCTCGATGAGCTGGGTGGTGAGGTAGAGGTTGCGCTCGACGTTGGTGCCGTCCACGATGTTGAGGATGACGTCTGGCTTTTCCTTGACCAGGTAGCCGCGGGCCACCACCTCCTCCAGGGTATAGGGGCTGAGGGAATAGATGCCGGGCAGGTCCTGGATGACCACATCCTTGTGGCCCCGCAGCCGGCCCTCCTTTTTTTCCACCGTGACGCCGGGCCAGTTGCCTACATACTGGCTGGAACCCGTCAGGTCGTTGAACATGGTAGTCTTGCCGCAGTTGGGGTTGCCGGCAAGGGCGATGGTAATGCTCATACTTCCCGTTCCTCCTCAATTCTATTAGTTGTAACTAACCACTGGGTAACACAAACCGCTCACAGGACCTCGATCATGGCGGCGTCGGCCTTGCGCACGCTGAGCTCGTAGCCGCGCACGTTCAGCTCCATGGGGTCGCCCAGGGGGGCCACCTTGCGCACGTGCAGCTCGGCGCCCTTGGTGATGCCCATGTCCATGATGCGGCGCTTCACCGGCCCCTCGCCGTGCAGCCGCTTGACGGTGACGGTGTCGCCCACCTTGGCGTCTTTGAGTGTTTTCATCTGTTGTTCCTCCATTCTTTCCATGCAGGACCGCGGCGCCTGTCAGATCATCACGCGCTGCGCCAGGGTCTTATCCAATGCGATGCGGCTTTCCTTCACCTGCAGGATCAGGTTGCCCGCGATCTCGCTGACGACGGTGACGCTGCCGTCCACCACAAAGCCCAGCTCCGCCAAATGCTGGCGCACCTCGTCCTTGCCGGTGACCTTGCGGATCGTCACCGTTTCGCCCGGTCTTGCCATTGTCAAAGGCATCAAACCTCCTGCCTCCTTCCCCTTTGCACCCGTGCGGGCGCGCCTCTTGGTTAGCGATTGCTAACCATTGAACAAAATGAAGTTTACCACGGCTAACCGGCCTTGTCAAGGAGCAATGTCAAATTTTTCCGGAAAACTTGCGAAAAAAAAATGATTGTGATACCCTTGAACATAATAAGCGGGCGCCGGACGCCGGGCTTTGAGAGGAGGCAACCGCCATGGAGATCCACGAATCGGCGGAAGATTATCTGGAGCGCATTTTGATGCTCAAGGAGCGCAAGGGCGCGGTGCGCTCCATCGATGTGGCCCGCGAGCTGGGCTTCACCAAGGCCAGCGTCAGCGTGGCGATGAAAAAGCTGCGGGAGAGCGGCTATATCACCGTGGACCAGGAGGGCCTGCTGTCGCTGACGGAGGAGGGCTACCAGGTGGCGGCGCGCGTGTACGAGCGGCACAAGCTGCTGACGGAATTTTTCGTGCGCCTGGGCGTGAGCCCGGAGACAGCCGCCGCCGACGCCTGCAAGATCGAGCACGACCTGAGCGAGGAGACGTTTGAAAAGATCCTGGCGCATGCCCGGGGCGTGACGGCCCGCGCGGCGCAGGAGGACGCATGAAGCTGTTGATCACGGGGGCCGGCGGCTTTTTGGGCAGCCGGCTCGCCGCTTTTTACGGGCCGTGCTGCACGGTGTGGGCGCCGGGGCGCGGGGAGCTGGACCTGGCGCGGGCGGAGGCGGTGCGGGACGCGGTGGCCGCGTTCCGGCCCGCCGT
>CATXYA010000139.1 GCA_958403605.1 uncultured Oscillospiraceae bacterium | reverse complement strand
GGCGGTGGGCCTGAACGCGAAGATCCCCGCCCGCGGGCTGCTGCGCGCCGCCTTTTTCACGCCGATGGTCATCAGCTCGGTCACCAGCGGTTATTTGTGGAACTTCATTGTGGTGCACCTGTTTCCCATGCTGGGCAACTGGCTGGGCATCGAGGGCCTGCAGAAGGACTGGATGTCCTATCCGGACCTGGCGTTTGCGGCCATCATCATCGTCTCGGTATGGCAGATGACGGGGTATTATATGCTCATCTACCTCACGGGGCTGCAGGGCGTGCCGCAGGAGATCGTGGAGGCGGCCACCATCGACGGCGCGGGCCCGGTGCAGACGTTTTTCCGCGTGAAGCTGCCGATGATCCGCTCTTCGGTGACCATCTGCCTGTTCCTGACGCTGGTGAACGGGTTCAAATCCTTTGACCTCAACTATTCGCTGACCAACGGCGGCCCCTTCGGCACCACGCAGTCGCTTTCGTTCCAGATCTATCTGGACGCCTTCAAGCGCGACGCCATTTCTTATGCGTCCGCCAAAGCGGTGCTGTTCAGCATACTGATCGCCGTGGTGGCGGGGCTGCAGGTTTTGGTGACAAGGCGCAGGGAGGTGGAGCTGTGAAGACCCGGAGATCCAAACAAACGGCAGACAAGGTGCTGCTGGTGGCGGTGCTGACATTCTCCGCGCTGCTGTTCCTGTTCCCGCTGTTCCTCATTTTTATCAACTGTTTGAAAAGCCAGCCGGAGATCACGGCCTCGCTGCTGGCGCCGCCCACCCAATTCCACTTTGAAAACTTCCCCAACGCAATGGAACAGATGAACTACCTGTCGGCGTTTTCCAATTCCATTATCGTCACTGTGTTCAGCGTGGCGGGGCTGGTGCTGCTGTCCTCCATGGCGGCTTACCAGGTGGTGCGGCGCAAATGCCTGGCCAGCCGCATCATCTCGGCGCTGATGGTGGCGTCCATGGCTATCCCGTTCCAGGTGCTGATGGTGCCGTCGGTCATCGTGGCCCGCGAGCTGCATCTGGTCAACAGCCGGCAGGGGCTGATCGTCATGTACTGGGGCTTTTTGCTGCCCATGGCGATGTTTTTGTACCAGGGCTTTGTAAAGGGCGTGCCTCGTGAGCTGGAAGAGGCGGCCATGATCGACGGCTGCGGGCAGCTGCGGGCGTTCTTCCGTATCGTGTTTCCCATGCTGAAGCCCATCACGGCCACGGTGGCCATCATCAACATCATGGGCGTGTTCAACGATTTTACCCTGCCGCTGATCATGCTCAGCTCCCAGAAAATGAAAACGCTGCCGCTGTCGTTCAGCGTGTTTTACAGCAGCTACCTCAACGAATGGCAGCTCATCATGGCGGGGCTGGTGCTGTCCATCTTCCCCGTGCTGGTGTTTTTCCTTCTCATGCAAAAGAATATCATGGACGGCCTGACGGCCGGCGCTTTGAAAGGATGACGATGATGAAAACGATTCGCGACGCACATTTTGTCCCGGAATGGATCGACATGCAGCCGGAGGTGCCCGTGCCCCGCATCGATTGGATCGGGGAAAAACACCTTGACCTCGCCTATGGCCCGGATCCGCTGCAGACGCTGGATTTGTACCTGCCGCCCCGCATGGACGCGGAGCCGCTGCCTTTGGTGGTGCTGGTGCACGGCGGCGGCTTCTGCCTGTGCGACAAGCGCGATTGGCACCTGTACCCGGGCTTTTATGCTCTGCGGCAGGGCTTTGCGCTGGCCTCCGTCAACTACCGGCTGGCCCCGGCGGCGCGCTTTCCGGCCCCGGTGGAGGACCTGAAAACCGCGCTGCGCTTTTTGCGGGAAAATGCCGAGGGCTACGGCCTGCGGCGCGGCGACGTCTTTTTGTATGGAACGTCCGCGGGCGGCAACCTGGTGACGCTGGTGGGCCTGCAAAACGCAGGCACCCCTGAGACCGTGGCGGGTGTGGCGGCGCTGTGTCCGCTGCTGGATTTTGAAAATTACTGGACGTATGTGCGGGAGCTCGACCTGCCCGCCGGCATGCTGGAAGAACTCAAAAAAGCGGCGGTATGGTATCTTGGCACCGAGCCTGAGGCAGACCCGACGCTGGCCCGGCGCGCGGGGGCGGCGGCCTATCTCACCGCCAAGGCGCCACCGTTTTATGTCCAGCACGGCACCGCAGACCCTGGCGTGCCCGTACAGCAATCCATCGAATTCACGCGCCAGCTGCGGGAGGTGTGCGGCGAAGATGCCGTCCGGCTGGATCTGCTGGAGGGTGTAGCCCACGCGGGCGGCGGGCCAGAATTTTTGGAGGAAGAGCACATCATGCCCATCCTGGACTTTTTTCACAGCCTGTGCCAAGGCGGATAAGAAAGAAGGCTTTTCTTCATGAAGACGTTGATCACCCGCGCCGATGACTTTGCCTCCAGCCATGCGGCCAACGCAGCCATTGCCAGGGCGGCGGAGGTGGGCTTTGTAAAAAACATCTCCGTCATGGCGGTGTGCCCCTTTGTGGAAGAGGCCGCCGCGCTGCTGGCGGGGCGGGACGACCTTTGCTTCGGCCTGCACATCGCCCTCAACTCCGAGTGGGACGACGTGCGCTGGGGACCCTTGACGGGTGCGCCCTCGCTGACGGACGCCCGGGGCAGCTTTTATCAGGACCCGGCGCTCTTCGCCGAACATCCGCCCCGGCTGGACGAGGTGCTGGCGGAGGTGGAAACCCAATATTGCCGCCTGGCGGCGGCGGGGTTTCACCTCTCTTACGCGGAGTGCCACATGCTGCCGGAACGGTATCTGCCGGGGCTGCAGGAGCGCCTGGCCCGGTGGACCTGCGAAAAGGGACTGCTGGATTTCAGCTGTTACATGGACAGCGTCCTGCCGCGCATGGACGATGTGGCGGGCACGCCGGGCCTGTTCGGCGAGGTGCTGTCCGCCTTGGGCGGTGGGCAATATCTGTACGTGGCGCATCCCGCCCTGTACGGCGAGGAAATGCTGCAAACCGGCAACGCCATGGTATCCGGCGCACAGGTGGCGTGCCACCGGGACGCGGACGCGGCGTTCATGGCCGACCCGCAGACGCTGGAGACCTGCCGCCGCTGCGGGTTTACACCCATCCGCCTCGATGAAGCGGTGCCGGGCGCTGCCCGCGTGTTCGGCCCCGGCCCCATTTTGTGATGTGCGGCCCACAGCCGCAGAAAGGCAAGCTTATGGAACGGAATTGTCAGATCACTCCTTTGGAAGAGGGCACCTGGCGCCTCGATGAGGCCATTGGCGAGCTGCATACCTACGCCTATCTGCTGGAGGGCGGCAGCCGGGCGATGCTGATCGACACCTGCCAGGGCATGACCGACCTTAAAAGCGCCGTGCACACGCTGACCGATAAGCCCGTGTTTGCCGCGCACACGCATGGGCATCTGGATCACATCGGCGGCGCGGCGGCCTTTGAGGAGGCTTACCTGGCGGCGGAGGATTTCCCCGTGGCACAGGAACACGGCGGCGCGGATTACCGGCGCCAAATGTTCCGCGGCTTTTCCCAGGAGCTGAATGTGGAAATCGGGGAGGAAGAGCTGGAGCGGCTGGCGCACTGCTGCGAGGGCGCGCAGTACCGGCCTATGAAGGACGGCGACGTCTTTGATTTGGGCGGGCGCAGGCTCTGGGTGCTGGCGTCGCCGGGGCACACGCCCGGCTCTGTCTGCTTTTGGGAGCCGGCGCGCGCCGCGCTGTATACCGGCGACACGGCCTGCGCGCGGGGCGTGCTGCTGAGCCTGCCGCATTCCTGCGGCGTGCGCACGTTCCGCGATTCCATCCGCAGCCTGCGGGCCCGCACGGCGGGCGTGGCGCGGCTGCACCCCGGCCACCATGAGGCGCCCCTGGATGCCGGGATGTTTGACCGGTACGAGGCCTGCGCGGAAAAGATCTTGTCGGGCCAAGCCGACGGCCTGCCCGGCGTGTCGGCCGGGGAGCCCTGCCTGTTCAGCACCTGGGAGGACATCTCCCTGGCCTACAGGCCGGAGCATATTTGGGATTGAGGAGAGAGACGATGCAGGGAAGAGAATGCGGGGACCGTCCCGAAGACGGCACCTGCCAGATCACGGAGGAGCGGTTCGACCCCGCCGTGCTGGGCCGCGGCGAATCCATTTTTACCCTGGGGAATGGGTCGCTGGGGTTCCGGGGGGATTTTGAAGAAGGGTATCCCGGCGCGCGGGAGGGCGTGTACCTCAACGGCTTTTACGACACCGCACCCATCCGTTACGGCGAGGCGGCCTACGGCTACGCCCGCAACGGGCAGACAATGCTCAACCTCGCCAACGCCAAGCGCATCCGCATTTTTCTGGACGGAGAAGAACTGTGCTTGGCGCGGGGCGAGGTGCGGGAGTACCGGCGCACGCTGCGGATGCAGGAAGGGACGCTGACGCGGGAATTTGAGTGGCACTCGCCGGAGGGGCGCGCCGTGCGTGTGCGCTTTGAGCGGCTGGTGTCGCTGGCCGCGGGGGACACTGCTTATCTGCGCTGCACCGTGGAGCCCGGCGCGGGAGTGGACCATGTTCGGATCGAGAGTGCCATCGACGCCCGCGCGGAGAACGCGGCGGCGCAGGATGACCCCCGGGTGGGCTCGTGCCTGGACGGCAGACCGCTGCAGACGCTGACGCACCGGGCGCAGGAGGAAAAATGTCTGTTGGTGCAGGCCACGCGCCGCTCGGCGCTGGCGTATGCCTGCGCGGCGGTCAGCCGCCTGCAGGCGGACGTGCCCGTCCGCACGGAATACAGCGAGAGCGCCGACGAGGTGTGCTGCGCGTATACCTGCGCGGGCGCGGGGCGGCTGGTGCTGGAAAAATTCGTCGCCTACACCCACGGTGCGGCGGGCGAAGCCGCCGCCTTGGCGCGCCGGGCCCAGGCCCAGGCTGTCGCAGCTGCCGAGAAAGGCGCAGAAGTGCTGCGCGCCGCCCAGCGGGAAGCACTGGCGCGCTTTTGGCACAACACCGGCCTTTCCATCGAGGGCGATCCGCGCTTGCTGCAGGGCCTGCAGTTCAGCCTGTTCCAGATGTTCCAATCCGCGGGGCGCGACGGCAAGACCAACATCCCGGCCAAGGGCCTGAGCGGGGAGGGGTATGAGGGCCACTACTTCTGGGACACGGAGACCTATCTCTTCCCGTTTTTTCTCTACACCATGCCCGAGATCGCCCGGGCGCTGCTGCGCTACCGCTACACCATCCTGGACCAGGCCCGGGCGCGCGCCCGGGAAATGGGGCACCCCCGCGGCGCGCTGTTCCCCTGGCGGACCATCGGCGGCGAGGAGTGCTCGGCCTATTATCCGGCGGGCACGGCGCAGTACCATATCAATGCGGATATCGCCAATGCCGTACTGCTGTACACTGAGGTGACCGGGGACGAGACCTTTCTGGAGCAGTGCGGCGTGGAGATCCTGGCGGAGACCGCGCGCCTGTGGGCCGACCTGGGCTTTTACAACGAGGAAAAGGGCGGGCGCTTCTGCATCGACGGCGTCACGGGGCCGGACGAGTACAATGTGCTGGTGAACAACAACTGCTACACCAACCTGATGGCGGCGTACAACCTGGACCAGGCCGCCCGCTGGGTGGACTGGCTGCGGGAGAAAAGGCCCCAGGCGGCGCAGGTGCTGTTTGCCAAGCTCGCCCTGCAGCCGGAGGAACCGGCTGCCTGGCGGCGCGCGGCACAGGCGATGTATCTGCCCTACGACGCAGAAAAAGAAATGTACTTACAGGACGACGCCTTCAGTGAGCGCATGCCTTGGCCTCTGGCGTCCATCCCGCCGGAGAACTTCCCGC
>CATXYA010000138.1 GCA_958403605.1 uncultured Oscillospiraceae bacterium | reverse complement strand
GGGGGTGCCGAAGCCGCCGGTATGCGTGCTCAGCAGCGCCGTGGGCAGCGGGCAGGCCATATGGCCGCAGGCGCACAGCACCGGCAGCACCACCGCCAGGCTGCAGCGCCCCACACAGGATAAATCCTGGACGCACAGCACGCGTTTCCCGGCCATGGCATGTCCCCCTTTTGATTCGATACATCTTTAGTATAACACAAACAATTTGGAAAAGGTGTGAAAAAGGAAAAAATTGCTCTGCAAGTTTCCCTGCGAAGCGGGCAAGCTAGAATCAGGACGAAAAAAATCAAAAAAGAGGGGATTGGCAATGACCAAGAATTCCAAAAACATGGCCAAGGGCGCCGCGATGGGCGTCATGGCCGGCGCGGCCCTGGGCGCCGTGGGCGCCTATGCCGCCCAGAAAAGCCCGAAAGAGCTGAAGAAGACCATGAAAAAGGCCGCTCACGGAGCGGAAAAAGCCATGGTGTCCCTGGACAAAATGATCCAGAGCTTCTAAGCAGGAAAAAGCGCCCGGTAAGCTGTTACCGGGCGCTTTTCCTTTTGAAGCGGAGAGACGTCCCCTCCGCCGTCACATGCCGTATTTCGCCAGCAGCGTTTGAAAGCAGCGCACATGCACTTCTTCATCGCGCACGATGCGCGCCAGCAGTTCCCGGACGCCCGGTTCCCGCACTGCGCGCATGTGCGCCTGGTAATGGCGGATGGCGGCGTATTCCGAGGCCAGGTCCAGATGCAGCGCCTCCGCCAGGCTGCCGCCGTATTGGACGTTGTCCGCCGTCCAGGCGGTTTTGCGGGCGGCAAAGCGCGGGTCTCCGCCCAGCTGTAAGATGGCGTTGGCCAGCTTTTCCATGTGCATCATCTCCACCACGGAGATTTTTTCCAGCGCCTCGGCCACGTCGGGGTACCGCTTGGTGACGGTGTGGTGATAGAGATACTGCAGCACGGCGGTCATCTCGCCGTCTGCGCCCGCGTAGTCTTCGGCCAGCAGCGCGGCGTCGTGCAGGTTCGGCTCCCGCACCGTGAGCAGGGGCCAGGGGCTGGAATCGGCGTAGCCGGCGGTAAAATGAGGATCGTTGGCGACGGGTTCTGTCTGCATCAAAAAGCGCTCCTTTGCTTTTTGCTACAGCCTATGCGCCCGCCGGACCGAACTTTACAAAAGCTCGCACAGGATGCTGTTTTGCACCAGCATGCCCCGGGGCGTCAGCGCCAGCACCGCGCCGTCGAACGCGGCCAGCCCCTCCGCGGCCAGGCGGCGGCAAAACGCCTGCTTTTGCCGCCCCCAGGTGATGCCCCAATCCTCCCGCAGGCGGGTGAGCGACAGCCCGGAAGAGAGCCGCAGCTGCAGCATGGCGTAGTCCTCGCCCGTGCAGGGGCCTTCCTCCGTATAAACGGCGGGCGCAGTCAGGAAGGCCGCCGTGCCCCGGGGCGTGGAAAAACGGCGCCGGTGCAGGCAGCTGGCCGCCGCCGGGCCGAGGCCTAAATAGTCTTCACAGTTCCAATACAGCAGGTTGTGGCGGCTGGCAAAGCCGGGCCGGGCGAAGTTGGAGATCTCGTACTGCGCGTACCCCAGCGCCGCCAGCCGTTCCACCGCGGCCAGGTAAAGATCCGCCGCCGCGTCGTCGTCCGGCACGCCCTCCGGGGGGCGGCGTCCGAAGACGGTGCCCCCCTCGATCTTCAAAAGATAACTGCTGATGTGGGTACAGCCGCCCTCGGCCAGCAGCGCCAGCGTAGCGTCCAGCTCGGCCAGCGAGTAGCCGGGCAGCGCCAGCATCACATCACCGCTGATATTGGCAAACCCCGCCTGGGCGGCCAGCGCCAGCGCCCGGCGGGCATCCGCGGCGGTGTGCCTGCGCCCCAGGCGTGCAAGGCTGTCGTCAAAGGCCGTCTGCACGCCGAAGGAGAGCCGGTCCACCCCCGCCCGGCGGTAGCCCTGCAGCGTCTCCAGCGTCACCGTCTCGGGGTTGGCCTCCAAGGTGATCTCGGCCCCAGCCGCCGGGGCCGCCGCGTCGATGAGGCGGCACACCTGCCGCGGCGTGAGCAGCGACGGCGTGCCGCCGCCGAAATACAGCGTGTCCGGGCGCAGCGGCCCGGTGTCACAGTTCGTAAAGCGCGCCAATTCCCGCAGCAGCGCGTCCACGTAGGCGTCCGGCACGGCGCCCCGGTGGGCGGCGGAATAAAAATCACAATAATAGCATTTGGAAGCACAGTAGGGGATGTGCAGATAAAGCCCCAGCAAGCCGCAGCCCTCCTTTTTTCGTTGACTGCTTTCAGTATAGCGGAAATGAAGGGCGCTGGCAAATGGAGGACGCAGGCGTGTATGCCTCCACTTTTCCATTTGCATGGTAAAAAGCCGCCCGCCTTTTGAGGGGCAGACGGCTTTTGAACGATTGCTCTGAAGGGAAACGCTTAGCGCTTCGAGAACTGAGGCGCGCGGCGGGCGGTCCCGTGCCCTGCGTGCGCGGGCACAGAAAATGCCCCCACTCGCTCGCCGCCAAGGCGGCAACCGCTCGGGGATGGCAAAAAGCCGCCCGCCTTTTTGAGGGGCGAACGGCTTTTGAACGATTGCTCGGAAGGGGAAACGCTTAGCGCTTCGAGAACTGAGGCGCGCGGCGGGCGGCTTTCAAACCGTACTTCTTGCGCTCCTTCATGCGCGGATCGCGGGTCAGGAAGCCCGCTTTTTTCAGCTCGGGGCGCAGGTTCTCGTCGTAGACGAGCAGCGCGCGGGCGAGGCCGTGGCGGATGGCGCCGGCCTGGCCGGAAACACCGCCGCCGGAAACGCGCACCACCAGGTCGAACTTGCTCTCCAGGCCCAGCAGGGCGAGGGGCTGGCGCACGATGAGCTTCAGGGTCTCAAGGCCGAAATAATCGTCGATATCACGGTCGTTGATGGTGATCTTGCCAGTGCCGTTGTACACGCGAACGCGGGCAACGGAATTTTTACGACGGCCGGTGCCGTAGAAATAAGGTTTCGTCTCGTACATCTCTCATTGCCTCCTTACAGCGTGTAGGCTTCGGGCTTCTGCGCGGCGTTGGCGTGCTCGGCGCCCTTGTAAACGCGCAGACGCTTCAGGGCCGCGGTGCCCAGGGTGTTGTCGGGCAGCATGCCCTTGACAGCCATCATCATGGCCTTGTCGGAATTTTCCGCCATCAGCGTTTTGTACTGGACGGCCTTCATGCCGCCGATCCAGCCGCTGTGATGGTAGTAGTATTTTTTCGTCAGCTTGTTGCCGGTCAGCACAGCCTTGTCGCTGTTGACGATGACGACGTGGTCGCCGCAGTCAACGTTGGGCGTGAAGGTGACCTTGTTTTTGCCGCGCAGCAGAACGGCGGCAGTGGCGGCAACGCGGCCGAGGGGTTTGCCCGCGGCGTCGATGACATACCACTTGCGATCGACTTTGCCAGCTTTAGCCAAAGTGGTGCTCATGTGTTCTTCCTCCTAATTTGGTCTGTATCACAAACAATTTCTTGTTTCCTGTCGCAGAACAGGTGCATGTTGTATTATAGCCCGGGCGGGAAGCGAAGTCAACACCTTTTTTTGAATTTTTTGATTTGCGCATCGCATCCTCCCAAATGCTCTTGTTTTCTCTTGATTTCTCTTCGCTGCTCATCCGCCATTTTTGAAATACTGGCGCGGGTATGCTATTATAATAAAGTAGCATCCGTATTCCCTTTGCACACTGATGCTCTAGAAAAGGGGGAACGCCGCGTGGAGTTTGAACGCCGCTGTTGGGCCGAGGTGGATCTCGGCGCTTTGCGCCGGAATTATCATTTGATCGAAGAGGCGGCCGCCGGGGCCCAGGTGATGGCCGTGGTAAAGGCCGACGCCTACGGCCATGGGGACCTGGCCGTGGCCGCCCTGCTGGACGAAGAAGGGGCGGCGTGGTTTGCCGTGTCCGGCTTTGAGGAGGCGGTGCGCCTGCGCCGCACGGGGCTGGCAAAGCCCATCCTCATCCTGGGCTACACCAGCCCCGCCAGCGCGCCGTCGCTGGCCATCAACGATATCACGCAGACGGTGTTTTCCATGGAATATGCGCAGCGGCTGTCGGCGGCGGCAATGCACGCGGGCGTGACGGTGAACATCCATTTGAAGGTGGACACCGGCATGGGGCGCATCGGCTTTTCCGCGGTGGACGATCCCGCCCGCGCCGTAGCGGAGATGGCGCAGGTCTGCCGCCTGCCGAGCCTGGCGGTGAAGGGCATCTTCACCCATTTTGCCGCCGCCGATTCCATGGCCGAGGCCGACAAAGCCTACACCTGCGCCCAGTACGAGCGCTTCACCCAGGCCATCCGCGGCCTGGAGGATCTTGGCTGCCGGGTGGGGCTGCGGCACTGCTGCAACTCGGCGGGTACCGTGGCCTGGCCGGAATACCACCTCGATCTGGTGCGTCCCGGCATCATCCTTTATGGGGAAAACCCGTCGGACGACGTGTGCCTGCCCGGCCTGTGCCCGGCCATGCGCCTGAAAGCGGTGGTCTCCATGGTGAAGGAGGTGCAGGCGGGGGACGCCATCAGCTACGGCTGTACCTTCACCGCCCCCGCGCCCATGCGGCTGGCCACCCTCACCATCGGCTACGCCGACGGCTATCCCCGGGCGCTGTCCGGCCAGGGGGTGGTGTCGCTGCACGGCAAGGCGGCCCGCGTGGTGGGCCGTGTGTGCATGGACCAAATGATGGTGGATGTCACCGGCATCCCGGAAGTACAGGCGGGGGACGTGGCCGTCATCTTTGGCGACAGCGTGGCCCACAGCGTGGACGACATCGCCCGGGCCGAGGGCACCATCAACTACGAGGTGCTGTGCGATATCGGCCGCCGGGTGCAGCGGGTCTATGTGGAAAACGGGGCCGAGGTGGACTTGGTCAATTATCTGGAGGTGTAAGGATGAACAAGAAATTGTTGGTGGTCGTGGATTATCAGACAGATTTTGTCACCGGCGCGCTGGCGAACCCCACCGCGGAGGCGCTGGAAGCGGGCATCGCCCAGGCGGTGCGCAGCCACCTGGAGGCGGACGGCGTCGTGCTGTTCACCAAGGATACCCATCCCGCGGAGTATCTGGAGACGCGGGAGGGGAAATTTTTGCCCGTGCCCCACTGCCTCAAGGGTACGGATGGCTGGCGGTTGTTCGGCAGTTTGTCAGAATATGAGGACGGCGTGCGGGACAACGTTTCCATCGTGGAAAAGCCTACCTTCGGCTCGGCTGCGCTGCCGGGCGCGGTACTGTCCCTGTGTGGCGGCGAGCCCGAGAGCATCGAGCTCTGCGGCGTGGTGACGGATATCTGCGTCATCAGCAACGCCGTTTTGCTGCACTCTCACTTTCTGAATGCCCCGGTGACGGTGCACGGCGGCCTGTGCGCCGCCGCCACGCCGGAAAACCACCGCCGCGCCCTGGACGTGCTGGCGGGCATGGGATACGGCGTCGATTGACACCTGCCGCCGGTAAGGCAAAGCGGAGACGGGCAGGAAAGGAAACGGAATGGAAAGAAAAGAGATCAAGATCGGCCCGGTGCCCGCGCTGCTGTGGGGGCCGGAGCGGGATTCCTGCATCCTGGCGGTGCACGGCAGCGGGTCCAACAAGGCCGACGTGCCCATTGCATTGCTGGCGGAGGCGGCGGTGCCCCTGGGCTACCAGGTGCTCAGCTTCGATCTGCCCGAGCACGGGGCGCGCCAGGGGGAACCGGCGCTGTGCAAGCCGCAGATCTGTGTGCCGGAGCTGGGGCAGGTGCTGGCGTTTGCCAAACAGCGGGCGGCGCACCTTTCCCTGTGGGCCACCAGCCGGGGC
>CATXYA010000137.1 GCA_958403605.1 uncultured Oscillospiraceae bacterium | reverse complement strand
GCCAAGTTTTCTGGTACCGGGCATCCCATTTCACTCCTTTGCTTTATTCGTCGTCTTTGTTGAGATGGAAGCCGAGCGAGTCGAGCTTGGCGACAACTTCCTCAAGGCTTTTGCGGCCGAGGTTGCGTACTTTCATCATTTCGTCTTCCGTTTTGTTGATGAGGTCTTCCACCGTGTTGATGCCGGCGCGTTTCAGGCAGTTGAAGGAGCGCACGGACAGATCCAGCTCTTCGATGGTCATCTCCAGAGCCTTCTCCTTGCCCTTGTCGTCCTTTTCCACCATGATCTCAGCGCTCATGGCCTCTTCGGACAGCGTCACAAAGAGGTTGAGGTGCTCGATCAGGATGCGCGCCGCGAAGCTGACCGCTTCCTGCGCGCTGATGGTGCCGTCCGTCCAGACCTCGAGCCCGAGCTTGTCGTAGTCCGTGATCTGGCCGACGCGGGTGTTTTCAACGGTGTAATTGACCTTCAGGACCGGCGTGTAGATGCTGTCTACCGGCAGAGCGCCCAGGCTGGCCTGTTCGGCGTTGGCCTTGTTGCGCTCGGCGGGCACGTAGCCGCGGCCCTTGTCGAACGTCAGCTCCATGACGAGCTTCGCGTTTTCGGCCAGGGTGGCGATGTGCCAATCCGGGTTGCGGATCTCGATCTCCGCATCCTGCTGGATGCTGCCGGCCGTGACCTCGCCCTCGCCCGTGGCCTCGATGCGCACGGTTTTGGGCGTGTCACTATAAAGCTTGGCGGTGATGCCTTTGACGTTCAGCACGATCTCGGTAACGTCTTCCTTGACGCCCTCCACCGTGGAGAATTCATGGACCACGCCGTCGATCTTGATGCTGGTGACGGCAACGCCCGGCAGGCTGGAAAGCAGCACACGGCGCAGGCTGTTGCCTAAAGTTGTACCGAACCCTCGCTCCAAAGGCTCCACCACGAACTTGCCGTAGCGGCCGTCCGCGGAGAGGCTGGCGGTGTCGATCTTGGGTCTCTCGATCTCCATCATGGTAAAACCCTCCTTAGTTCAGCAGGCTTGCAGCAGCCCGCCCATTGGTTCCGTATTGGGGTCAAACGCGAGGTTATTTGGAGTACAACTCGACGATGAGGTGCTCTTCGATATCGAAATCGATGTCGGCACGCTCGGGCAATTTGGTGACGGTGACAGCCATCTTCTCGGCGTCCTTGTCCATCCAGGTGGGCACGGGGCGGGAAGCGTTTTTCTCGAGGCATTCCTTGATCTTGGCGCAGTCGGTGGTGCGCACTTCGATCTTGTCGCCGGGCTTCACCAGGTAAGACGGGATGTTGACGGTCTCGCCGTTCACGGTGAAGTGACGGTGCAGGACCAGCTGACGGGCCTCTTTGCGGCTCATTGCGAAGCCGGCGCGATAGACGATGTTGTCCAGTCTGCTTTCAAGGATCCGAAGCAGATTCTCGCCGGTGATCCCGGCTTTGCGCTCGGCCATCTCAAAGTAATGCGCGAACTGGCTCTCCAGCACGCCATAGTAGCGTTTCGCTTTCTGTTTGGCGCGCAGCTGCAGGCCGTACTCAGACACCTTCTTGCGGGCCTGGTGCTGGCCGTGCTGGCCCGGGGCAAAGCTGCGGCGGGACAGCGCGCATTTATCGGAGAAGCAGCGCTCCCCTTTCAGGAACAGCTTCTGGTTCTCGCGGCGGCACTGGCGGCAAACTGCGCCTGTATATCTTGCCATTATAGTTCCTCCTTCATTGATTAGACGCGGCGGCGTTTCGGGGGCCGGCAGCCGTTGTGCGGAATGGGGGTAACGTCCTTGATCAAATTTACCTCCAGGCCGGTCGCCTGCAAAGCGCGGATCGCAGCTTCACGGCCAGAACCGGGGCCTTTCACATACACTTCGACAACCTTCATCCCATGCTCCATCGCGGCGCGGGCAGCCGTCTCGGCAACAGTCTGCGCGGCGTACGGGGTGGACTTGCGGGAACCGCGGAAGCCCATACCGCCGGCGGAGGCCCAGGAAATCGCATTGCCCTGCACGTCGGTGATGGTAACGATGGTATTGTTGAACGAGCTCTGGATATGCGCGCAGCCACGTTCGATATTTTTGCGCTCACGGCGCTTGCCACGGGTGGCAGTGCCCTTTTTGGCAGTGGCTTTCGTTGCCATTCTTCTTTCCTCCTTGTGTGATTACTTCTTCTTGTTGGCGACGGTGCGCTTCGGGCCCTTGCGGGTACGGGCGTTCGTCTTGGAGCGCTGGCCGCGGACGGGCAGGCCCTTGCGGTGACGCGTGCCGCGATAGCACTGGATCTCCACCAAACGTTTGATGTCCAGTGCAACATTGCGGCGCAGATCGCCCTCAACGGTGAAGTTTTTGTCGATGTAATCACGGATCAAAGCTTCTTCGTCTTTGGTTAGATCCTTCACCCGGGTGTCGGGATTGATCTTGGTCGCGGCGATGATCTCTTTCGCGGCGCTGTGACCGATGCCGTAGATATAGGTGAGGCCAATTTCGACTCGCTTCTCTTTGGGCAAGTCAACTCCGGCGATACGTGCCATTGAATAAGCACCTCCTGATTGATTTATCCCCCGCTTGGAACCATACGCGGCGGGGATAGCCTCCGCGCTGGCCGCCCCAGGCTCAGCCCTGGCGCTGTTTGTGCTTGGGGTTCTGGCAGATGACCATCACGCGGCCTTTGCGCTTGATGACCTTGCATTTCTCGCAAATGGGTTTCACGGAAGGCTTGACCTTCATGTTGGTACCTCCTTGTTGGTGTGCTCGAATTACTTCGAGCGCCAAGTGATGCGTCCCTTCGTCAAATCGTAAGGGCTCATCTCCAATGTGACTTTGTCCCCGGGCAGGATGCGGATGAAGTTCATGCGCAGCTTGCCGGAAATGTGGGCCAGCAGCCGGTGCCCGCCTTGGATCTCGACCAAAAACATGGCGTTCGGCATTGCTTCGACGACCGTGCCCTCAACTTCGATGACGTCTTCTTTCGACACTGTTGTTACCCTCCAGTTTGCTCTCGGCATTGGGTGAGGATGACGGGCCCGTTCGGCGTGATGGCGATGGTGTGCTCGAAATGAGCAGACAAGCCGCCGTCCACCGTTTTGACCGTCCATCCGTCTGATAAGGTTTTGACCACATGGCTCTTTTCGTTGACCATCGGCTCGATGGCGATCACCATGCCGCTGACAAGGCGGGGGCCTCTTCCGGCCGTGCCGAAATTGGGTACCTCGGGGTCCTCGTGCATGTCGCGGCCAACGCCGTGGCCCACATAGGTGCGGACTACGGAATAGCCATGCTCTTCCACGTACTGCTGCACCGCAGCGCCGATGTCGCCCACGCGGTTGCCCGGCTGTGCAGCCGCAATTCCCCGGGCAAGTGCCTCTTTGGTGACATCCATGATGCGCTGGGCGCGCTCGGAGACCTGCCCGCACGCGAAGGTGCAGGCGTTGTCCCCGTTCCAGCCGTGGATCGCGGCGCCGGTGTCGATGCTTACGATATCGCCCTCGCGCAGCACGGTCCTGCGGGAGGGGATCCCGTGGATCACCTCGTCGTTGACCGAGACGCACGCGCTGCCGGGAAAGCCGCCGTACCCTTTGAAGTTCGGCTTGCCTCCATGGCTGACGATATAGGTGTAAACGGCTTTGTCGATCTCAGCCGTAGTGGCGCCCGGACGAATGTGCTCGCCCGCCACCCGGAGGGCTTCGGCGGACAGCTGGCACGCCGGGCGCATGGCCTCGATCTCCTTGGAAGTCTTGATCTGGATCAAACCGAGACCCCCAATTTTTCAAACAGGAGCTTTGTGGTGTCGGCCACTTCCTCCTGCCCCTCCACGACCACCAGCTTGCCTCGCGCGCGGTAGAAATCCACCAGCGGCTCGGTGAGCTCGTGGTAAACATCCAGCCGCTCCAGAATGGTGGAGGGCTCGTCGTCCTTGCGGACGATGAGCTCGCCGCCGCACCGGTCACAGATATCGGGCTGGGTGCTGGGCTTGTAGATGGTGTGGTAGCTGGCTCCGCAGGCGGAGCACACGCGCCGGCCGGACAGGCGCTTGACGATGGTATCGTCAGCCACCTCGATGTCCACGACCTTGTCGATCTCAACGCCCATGGCCTCCAGCGCCTCCGCCTGGGCCACCGTGCGGGGCACGCCGTCCAGGATGAAGCCGTTTTGGCAGTCGGGCGCAGCCAGGCGCTCTTTGATGATCTGGATGATCACGTCGTCGGGGACCAGGGCGCCGGAGTCGATAAAGGCCTTGGCCTTCATGCCCATCTCCGTCCCGTTCTTCATCGCTTCGCGAAGAATATTGCCGGTGCTGATGGCGGGAATGGCCAGCTTTTCACAGATGACCTCGGCCTGCGTGCCCTTGCCGGCGCCGGGCGCACCCAAAAGGATCAATTTCATCATTGCCTTACCCCCTTGACGTTATGCAGTTTCACTTATTCCAGGAACCCTTTGTGATGCCGCATGAGCATGTAGGATTCCAGGCTGCGGGACGTGTCCAGCGCAACGCCGACCACGATGAGCAGGCTCGTGCCGCCCAGCGCGATGTTCATGCCTGTGACAGCGCTCAGCGCGATAGGCATGATGGCGACCACACCCAGGAACAGCGCCCCCACCAGCGTGATCTTAGAGAGCACACGGGTGATGAAATCGCTGGTGGGCTTGCCCGGGCGGTAGCCCGGCACGGTGCCGTTGTTGTTGCGCAGGTTGTTTGCAATCTCCACGGGGTCATACTGGATGGCCACATAGAAATAGTTGAACGCGATGATGAGCATCAGATAGATGATGGCGTAGCCCCAGCTGTTGTAACGGAACACGCCCAGGAACCCGGCCCAGATGGGATGGATGCTGGAGTCATACAAGTTGGGGAAAAACGCGCCCACGGTGCCGGGGATGCTGGTCAGCGCGCTGGCGAAGATGATGGGCATAACGCCGCTCATGTTCACCTTGATGGGAATGTGGGTGTTCTGCCCGCCGTACATCTTGCGGCCCACCACGCGCTTGGCGTACTGCACCGGGATGCGGCGCTCGGCCGCGTTCAAAATGACGATGAGCACCACCACCACGACCACCAGCAGGGCGATCAGCGGGATGAAGAAGTAATACTTGGGCTGGCCGTCGGCCGCGAGGCCCAAATACCGTCCGATGTCGGAGAAGATGCTGCTCCAGCGGGAGATGATGCCGGCGAAGATCAGCAGCGAAATGCCGTTGCCGATGCCCTTGACATCGATCTGCTCGCCCAGCCACTGGATCAGCAGGGAGCCCGCCGTAAAGGACACGATGACCACCGCTGCGGCAAAAATGCCCGCGAAGCCCTCGGTGTACAGCATGGCGTTCTGCCCGCGCAGCAGGAAATAGTACATGACGGCCATGATAAAGGCGATGCCGCCGCCCACGTAGCGGGTGATGCGGTTCATCTTGCGCCGGCCCTCTTCGCCTTCCTTTGCCAGCCGCTCCAGGGCCGGAATGGCCACTGCCAGCAGCTGCAGAATGATGGAGGCGTTGATGTACGGGGTGACGGACAGCGCGAACAGCGTTGAGTTGGCGAACGCGCCGCCGGTGATCATATCGATATAACCCAGCAAGTTGCCCGCCTGGCTGACCCAGCCCTTCAGCGCAGCCGCGCTGACGAAGGGCACGGGGATGGCGCAGCCCAGACGGAAGATCACCAGGATCAGCAGCGTATAGAGCAGCTTCTTGCGAAGGTCCTCGATCTTCCACGCGTTTTTGAAGGTATCAAACACGTCAGATCACCTCTGCCTTCCCGCCTGCTTTCTCGATCTTCTCCTTGGCGGAGGCAGTGAAAG
>CATXYA010000136.1 GCA_958403605.1 uncultured Oscillospiraceae bacterium | reverse complement strand
TCCAGCAGTGGGGCTTGGAGGCGGAATTTGCCCGGTGGGTGGAAACGGAAAACCTGTTTTGCTCCACGCTGGTGGACCGCATCGTCACCGGCTATCCCCGCGCCGAGGCCGCGGCGCGGAACGCGGCCAACGGCTATGAGGACAAGCTGCTGGACACGGGCGAGGTGTTCGGCCTGTGGGTCATCGAAGGGCCCGCCTGGCTGGCGCAGGAGCTGCCGTTCGGGCGGGCGGGGCTGCCCGTGCTGGTGACGGCGGACCACACGCCCTACAAAAAGCGCAAGGTGCGCATTTTGAACGGCGCGCACACCAGCATGGTGCTGGCCGCCTATCTGGCGGGGCAGGACCTTGTGCGGGACTGCATGCAGGACGGAGCCATTCGGAATTTCCTGGATAAAACGGTACAGGAGGAGATCATCCCCACGCTCACGCTGCCCCGGGAGGAGCTGGAACAGTTCGCCCGTGCGGTGGACGAGCGCTTTCAAAATCCGTTCATCGATCACGCGCTGCTGGCCATCAGCCTCAACAGCACGGCCAAGTGGCGGGCGCGCTGCCTGCCCAGCCTCAGGGCTTATGCGGAAAAATTCGGGCGGCTGCCCGCGCGGCTGACATTCAGCCTGGCGGCTTACTTAGCGTTTTACACCTGCGGCGCCGAGGCGCTCACAGAAGACGGCCTGCGCTGCCGCCGTCCCGCGGGCGATGCCTACACCGTGAAGGACGACCGGCCCGTGCTGGAATTCTATTGGGCACACAAGGATGATAGCGCCGCAGAGTTGGCTCAGGCCGCGCTGGCAAACGGGGCCTTTTGGGGCGAGGACCTGACGGCCATCCCCGGCCTGGCGCCAGCCGTGGCGGCAGGGCTGGCGGGCATCCGGCAGCAGGGCGCAGGGACGATGCTGCGGCAGCTGCAGTGAGGCGGAGCCAATGAAAAATTTTCTTCAGATCCATCCGGCGGACAACGTGGCCGTGGCGCTGCATCCCGCGGAGGCCGGGGATGGCTTTGCCGGCGCCTCCGCCCGGGAAATGATCCCTCAGGGCCACAAGATGGCGCTGCGGCCCATCCGCGCCGGGGAGGCCGTCGTCAAGTACGGCTGCGCCATTGGCGTGGCGGCGAAAGACATCGCCGTCGGGGACTGGGTGCACGTGCATAACGTGCGCACCGGCCTTTCGGAGACGGCGGCGTATCATTATCACCCCGGCGCCGCGCCGCTGGCCCCGCAGCCGCCGGAGCTGTTTCAGGGCTACCGCCGGGCGGATGGCCGCGCCGCGGTGCGCAACGAAGTGTGGGTCCTTCCCACGGTGGGCTGTGTCAACGGCGTGGCCCAGCGGTTGTGCCGGGAAAACCAGCACCTTGTCACCGGCAGTGTGGAGGGGCTGTACGCCTTTCCGCATCCCTTTGGGTGCAGCCAGATGGGGGAGGATCATGCGCAGACGCGCCGCCTGCTGGCCGCGCTGGCCCGCCACCCCAACGCCGGAGGCGTGCTGGTACTGGGCCTGGGCTGCGAGAACTTGACGCGGGAGCAGTTTTTAGAGGAACTGGGCCCTTACGACGCCGCGCGCGTCAAGTTTCTGGTATGCCAGGAAGAGGCGGACGAGGATGCTGCAGGGGCCGCGCTGCTGGCCCAGCTGGCGGAATACGCCGGGCAGTTCCGGCGGCAGCCCATCCCGGTGTCAGAGCTGGTGGTGGGGCTGAAATGCGGCGGCTCAGACGGGCTTTCCGGCATCACGGCCAATCCCACGGTTGGCGCGTTCAGTGATTTGTTGATCGCCCAGGGCGGCAGTGCCATCCTCACCGAGACGCCCGAGCTGTTTGGCGCGGAACAACTGCTGCTGGACCGCTGCGCGGACCGCACCGTCTTCGACCAAGCGGCGGCGATGCTCACGGAGTTCAAGCGATATTTCACCAGCCACGGGCAGGTGGTGTATGAAAACCCGTCCCCGGGCAACAAGGCGGGAGGCATCACCACCCTGGAGGATAAAAGCTGCGGCTGTGTACAGAAGGGCGGCAGCGCCCCGGTGGTGGACGTGCTGCCCTACGGCGGCGCGGTGAGGAAGCGGGGCCTCAACCTGCTGGCCGGGCCGGGCAACGATCTGGTGAGCACCACGGCCCTGACGGCGGCGGGAGCGCACCTCATCCTGTTCACCACGGGAAGGGGCACGCCCTTCGGCGCGCCCGCGCCCACGCTGAAGATCGCCGCCAACTCCCAGCTGGCGGCAAAAAAACCGGGTTGGATCGATTTCGATGCCGGGTCGGTGGCGGACGGCGAGCCCATTCCCACGGCGGCGCGGCGGCTGTTTGACAAAGTGCTGGCCACGGCCTCGGGCCGGCAGACACAAAGCGAGCGCCGCGGCTTCCGTGAGATCAGCATTTGGAAAGACGGCGTGGTATTATGAAAACAAACCCCGGCAGCCAGAAAGATCTGGCCGCCGGGGCTTGTTGTTTGTGGAGAGGCTAAAGCCGGATGGAGACGAAGGTGCCGTCCCGTGCCTCCACATGCACGATCTCCAGCCCTTTATTGTCCCGGAAAATATCCAGGCACTCCCGCAGCAGCATTTGGACGGTCCCGCGGCTGACCAAGGCTCCATAGGGGGCCGGGATGTGGGTGCCAAGTTCTGCGTACACCTGGTCGGGCACGACGCCTGCCGCCCAGCCCGCCAGGGAAAGGGGAACTGGCAGGAAAAGCCGAAACCCGGGCGTTCTGATGTTGATCGTCATGATGGAGCGGGCCCGTCAGGGATCGACGAACACGCGCACCGTTGTGCCGTCCGCCGCATCCACGTTGACGAAATCGCCCTCCACCTCGGCGTCCAGGCACTCGGAGATCGCCTCCATCATGCCGGACAGGTCCACGCCCTCCAATTCGCTTTCCGGGATGGGCAGCTTCCCGGTCGCCTTGACGATTTTTTTGATGGCGCCCACCGGGAATTGAATCGTGACCTTGTCGCCGGATGCGCTGTCCACAATGACGCGGAACATCTTCTTGTCATAGCTGTTTTTGGCAAGGGCGGCCTGGGGCACAGGGGCGTCCGCGCCCAGGGCGGAGATCAACTCCCGCGCCTCTTCGGCGGTGATGGTGCCCGCGGCCACCATGTTTAAAATGCGCAGCTGTTCTTCCATTGCTTGCTTCCTCCTCAAACTATTTTAATTGGGCGAGCGCCTGCTCCGCCGTGATCTCCCGGTTCTCCAGGGCTTTCAAAATTTCTTCGCGCCGGGCCGCGCGCTCGTCGGCGCCGGTGTCGTAGCCCAGCTGTTTGATGACGGCGTCCAGCTTGGCGCGGACGGTGGGGTAGGAGATGCCCAGCTCTTTTTCCACTTCCTTGATGTTTCCCCGGCAGCGCAGGAACGTCTCGGTAAAGTACAGCTCTTCCTCGGACAGGTAATCGAACTTGCTGAGCCGGAAGCTGTTTTCAATCACGGTGTCGCAGGCGTCGCACTTCAGCCGCGCCACCGTCAGTTCGCCGCTGCACACCGGGCACCGGCTGATGACTTTTTGCATCCTGTCACTTCCTTTCTGATGCCTATCATAAAGCGAAAAATAAAAAATGTCAAGATTTAAATTGATATTTTTGATTTATTTATTAAAATATTTAATTTTTGAATTGAAGATTATTTAAGGACAAAGATCCCCGCGCCCTGAATTGCGGGCGCGGGGATCTCAACAACAGCCAAACCGAATGCGCTAGACCGTGAGCGGGGCGGCCTTGCCCAAGACGCCGGGATGGGCGTCCAGCACAGGCTGTACGGCGCCGTCCAAAAATTCCTCCACCTGCCGCGGCGCACGGCCCACGTAGCGGGCAGGCTCCAGCACGGCTTTCAGGGCGGCGCGGTCCGCCCCAAAGGCGGGGTCGGCGCTGATGAGGTCCAGCAGCGGGTTGGCGCCGCCCTCCTCCTTCACCACACGGGCGGCCTCATGGCTGTAGACGCGCAGCTTTTCGTGCAGGGCCTGGCGGTCTCCGCCGCGCTTGACGGCGTCCATGAGGATGTTTTCCGTGGCCATGAAGGGCAGCTCGGCCAGCACGCGGCTGCGGATGACCTTGGGGTATACCACCAGCCCGTCGCAGACGCTGCGCATCAGATCCAAAATGGCGTCGATGCCCAAAAAAGCCTCGGCCACGGCGATGCGCTTGTTGGCGGAATCGTCCAAGGTGCGCTCAAACCACTGGCTGCCCGCGGTGAAGGCGGGGTTCAGCACGTCCACCATTACATAGCGCGCCAGGGCGCAGATGCGCTCACACCGCATGGGGTTGCGCTTGTAGGGCATGGCCGAGGAGCCGATCTGCCGGGCCTCGAACGGCTCTTCCAGTTCCTTGAAGCCGGCCAGCAGGCGCAGGTCGGTGGCGAACTTCATCGCGCTTTGGGCGATGCCGCACAGCGTGGACAGCACGTTGTAATCCATCTTGCGGGAATAGGTCTGCCCGGCCACGGGCACCATCCGTGAAAATCCGAAGGCGGCGGCGATGCGCCGCTCCACCGCCACAGCCTTGCCGCCGTCGCCGTCAAATAATTCCACAAAGCTGGCCTGGGTGCCCGTGGCACCCTTGGAGCCCAGCAGTGCCAGGCTGGCGAGGCGGTGCTCCAACTCCTCCTCATCCATCAGCAGTTCATGGAGCCACAGACAGGCGCGCTTGCCGACGGTGGTGAGCTGGGCGGGCTGCAAATGCGTGTATGCCAGGGTGGGCAGATTCTTGTACTGCCGGGCAAAATGAGCGAGCAGGGCCATGACGCCGAGCAGCTTTTTCTGCACCAGCTCCAGCGCCTCCCGCAGGATCAGCACGTCGGTGTTGTCGCCCACATAACTGCTGGTGGCACCCAGGTGCAGGATCCCCTTGGCCGCCGGGCACTGCAGGCCGTAGGCATACACGTGGCTCATCACGTCGTGGCGGCACTCCTGCTCGCGCCGCCGGGCGTCCTCATAATTGATGTCGTCCTTGTGGGCTTCCAGTTCGGCGATCTGCGCGTCCGTGATGGGCAGGCCCTCGGCCTGTTCGGCCCGGGCCAGGGCGATCCACAGCCGCCGCCAGGTGCGGAATTTGTGGTCCTCACTGAATAAAAACTGCATCTCCTTGCTGGCGTAGCGGGTGCAGAAGGGGCTTTGGTAAGTGTCATGGCCCATAGCGCGTCTCCTTTCTCGTGGCTCGTCGCGTGCCTCGCGGGCGCCGGTTGATTGCGCGGCTGGCTTCCTCCGTGCCGTCCTGGGCCCGTGAAAAAATTTTCTGATGGTAGATATCATGCCCGCATTGCAGGGGAAAATGAGCAGGGCGCTGCGGCCAACACCCGCAGCGCCCTGGAAAATGCACGAAAATTTTTAGGGGAATGAAAAAACGGCCCGCGCGGGACACAATAACCCTGGGACGGCGCCCTGCGCGCCGGAAATGGAAGGGAGCTGGCAACATGCTGACTGCGATCACAGGCATCAACTGGGGCGACGAGGGCAAGGGCCGCATGGTGGACCTTTTGAGCCGGGAGTATGAGATCGTTGTGCGCTACCAAGGCGGCAACAATGCCGGGCACACGGTGGTAAACGAAAGAGGAAAATTCATCCTCAACCTGCTGCCCTCGGGCGTATTGCGGGAAGAGGTGGTCAACGTCATGGGGCCGGGCATGGTCATCGACCTGCAGCATCTGTGCGGCGAGCTGGACCGGCTGGCCGCCGCAGGGGTGGAGCTGCCGCCCGCACGGCTGAAGATCAGCGATAAGGCCGTCATCTGCCTGCCCTACCACCCGCAGCAGGACTGCCTGGAGGAGGAGCGTTTGGGCGCCGCCAAGTACGGCTCCACCCGCCGGGGCATCGCGCCGGTATATGGAGAC
>CATXYA010000135.1 GCA_958403605.1 uncultured Oscillospiraceae bacterium | reverse complement strand
AAATGCGGGCCGATGGCCCGCAAGTGCACTTGACGACGCTGTGCGCGGGAATTCCCCTCCCGGGGGCGATGCTTTCTTACGTCACCGCGCCTTTTGAGCGGCCCCCTTCTATTCCCCCTTGCGGGGCCGCAGCAGCAGCGCGCCCGCCAGGAGGAACACGGCGAACGCCGCGCCCCACGTCACAGCGGCGGGGACCTGCGACAGCACCGGTTCCAGCAGCAGGACGCCGCCCAGCATCACCGCGCCCAGACCGAGATAGGCGCACAGGCCGTACCGCCTTTGCGCGGCCCGGTCCTGCCCGCCGCGCAGGCGCAGCGCCAGCCCCGCGGCCAACAGTGCCGCGCCCAGTGCCAGAAAAAACCACTTCATCGAGCTCCCCTTCTTTCTTTTGGGGAGCGGCCGTCATGCGCCCTCCCGCTGTTTATGGTTATTGTACCACGCCGCTTGACAATTTTGAGCGGATGTGATAAATTTTTCGGGAAAGCGGCGGCATGAAGCCGTCCCCCGCAGCCCCATCCCCGGCAAAACTGTACATTCGGCATCATGAAGACGCCGGCCCACGCCTCTGAGAACAGGGGCGCGCGCCGGCGTTCCGTTTTTTTGAGGAGGAAATGTTATGTCCCGTTCTTTGAAGCAACTTACTTATTCGGCGCTGTTTTTGGCCCTGGCCCTGGTGCTGCCCTTTTTGACCGGGCAGATCCCCCAGATCGGCAATATGTTGGCGCCCATGCACCTGCCCGTGCTGCTGTGCGGCTTTGTCTGCGGCGGCCCTTGGGGCCTGGCCGTGGGCGCGCTGGCCCCGCTGCTGCGCAGCTTGCTGTTCGGCATGCCCCCGATGTTCCCCACCGCCGTGGCCATGGCCTTTGAGCTGGCGGCCTACGGCCTGCTGACGGGCATTTTGTGGCCGCTGTTCCAGAAAAAGATCAAAAACCGCATCGGCGCCATCTACGCGGCCCTGGGCTGCGCCATGGTGGGTGGGCGCGCGGTGTGGGGCCTGGCCCGCTTTGTGCTGACAGGGCTGGACGCCACGGCGTTTCCCCTCGCGGCCTTTGTGGCGGGCGCCTTCACCACGGCGGTGCCCGGTATCATTTTGCAGCTGGTCCTGGTGCCGGTCATCGTGGCGGCGCTGTCCAAGGCGGGTATCCCCGCCTTGGCGAACAGCGCCCCTGCACAGACGCCCCGTGAACGGCAGTGAACGGCTGGCGTCCACTGCTGGCGGCGCTGGAGAAGGCGGGGGATCCGGCGCGGTGAACCTGGACGGATTGGAAGCGGCCATCCGCGCCGCCCTGGCCCAGAAGGGCCGTGTGCTCGCGGCGCTGGACGGCCAGGCCGCCGCGGGCAAGACCACCGCCGCGGCCCAGCTGGCCGCGCGCCTGGACGCCGCAGTGGTGCATATGGACGATTTCTTCCTGCCCGCGGACCTGCGCACCCCGGCCCGCCTGGCCCAGCCCGGCGGCAACGTGCATTACGAGCGCTTTGCCGCAGAGGTGGCCGCGCCGTTAAAGGAAGGACGGCCCTGCTGTTACCGCGTGTTCGATTGCTCCCTGATGGATCACGCGGGCACGCGGGACATCGACGCCCCGGTGGTGCTGGTGGAAGGGGCCTACAGCCTGCACCCGTTTTTTGCGGCGGGCCTCTACGACGTGACGGCGTTTTTCACCATCGTTCCCGCCCTGCAGGAGGCGCGCATCCGCGCCCGCGGCGGCGACGCCTGCTGGCCCGCCTTCCGGGACAAATGGATCCCCCTGGAACAGGCGTACGACCGCGCGTTCGGCATCCGCGGCCAATGCGATTTTTTACTGGCCGCCGAAACGTAACAAAACCAGGGCGCGTTTTTGCGACGCGCCCTGGTTTTTTGTGCGTGGAATGGGAAGGGCGGCGGCCAATGGCCGCCGCCGATACCCAGCTGACAGGTGCTCAGCACGCGCCCGATGAGCTGCGCCTCGGAAAATTCTTCCTCCACTCCCCCGTCAAGGCGCTTTTGTGCACAGCAAAAAGCCCGCGCGCTCCCGTTTTGGGCGCGCGCGGGCTTTTTTCTGTTGGTTACAGCACCAGGAAGGTGACGGTGGCGGGGGCCAGCGTCAGCGTGCCCGCCGGGGCCGTGACGGGCTCCAGCGCGGGCAGGCCGCACACGCCCTCCACTGTTAGGGGCTTGCCATTCAGCAGCTCCTGGCCGGAGCGCGGTGTCTCGGCGGACAGGGTGTACTGCTGCGCCTCCCAGGGCAGGTCCACCGTGGTGGCCTCGGTGAGGGAGTTGTTGATGAGCACGTACACCGCGCCGTCCTTGCCGTCCTTGCGGGAGTGGGCGTACAGGTGCACGCCCTCGCGCACGGGCTCGCCCGCGTCGTAGACGGCGGCGCCGACGAGGCGGTTCCACAGCACGGCCAGCCAATAATTGGGCCGCGGCTCATGGGTGGCGTGGTCCAGCAGGCCGTAATCGGATGAACAGAGCGTATTGTGGAAGATGACGCCGTCGGTGACGGCGGCAAAGCCCGCCAGCTCGTTGGCGTAGCGCAGCACGTCCAGGTGCGTGGACGCCCAGGTGTTGCCGCCCAGGCCCGCGTCGCCGGATTCCGTCACCCACATGGGCGCGCCGGGGCAGTATTTGTCGCGCAGCGTGGTGTAGAACGACGCGCACTGGGGCGCCACGGCGAGATATTCCTCGGTGGCGGCCTGGCTCACGTCCCAATGGCCGGGCATGATGCCCGCGCCGCGCTCGGAGATGCCGTTGTAATAGTGGTAGCTGAACACATCCGCCGTCTCCCGGCAGCCCGCCAGCAGCGTTTCCGTGGACACGTTGGTGAGCACGTTCGACAGGTCTTCGGCCACCTTCAAAGCCTGGGAATCGCCGGTGGCGCAGGGGCCCACCAGCAGCACGTCCGGGTAATTTTCGCGCACGAAGCGGAAAAAGGCGTCCTGGTCACGGGCGAAATCAGCGGCGGTATAATCCGCGGGCGCGCCGCTCATGGCCAGCATGTTCGGCTCGTTCATGAATTCCGCCGCGGCGATGGGCACGCCGTAATCGCGGCTGTAATCAAACAGCAGCTTGGTCTGCTCCGGCGTCCAGGGGGCGCCGTCCGGATGGACGCCCTCGCAGTTGGCCACAGAGACCTGCAGCTTCGCGCCCACGGCCTTCACGAAATCCAGTACGCCCTTCCACTGGGCCTCGGTGAGCACGCTCTGGAAGCCCGCGGGCGCCTTGCCGCCCGTGTGGCCGTCAAAATCGTAATAGGTCTTGGTGGCCCAGGAGCCGCTGACGCGCACCCACACCGGGCCCAGCTGCGCCGCCAGGCCGCGCAGGCGCTCGTTGGACAGGTCTACAGGCTCAAACACCGCCATCAGGCTTTGCAGATCGGCAAAGCTTTTCACCGGGGGGAAGGGCTCGGTGCCCGCGATCTGTGCGGGGGTATAAGGTTTCCAGAAGGTGCCGCCCGTCACCTCGGTCATCTCCACGTTATACGATAACAGCAGCGGATCCACCCGCCGCAGCTCCGTCAATTTCGACGGCGCCAATGTCACATGCTGTGCCATGTTGCCACGCTCCTTTTTTTACTTTGTAAATTAAAACAATCCCTCTCGATGGCTGCGGGCCGCACGCCGCGGCCCATCTCTTTCTATTATAAGGAAAAAGCGCACGCGCGCGCAAGGGGTCAAAATGCCACAAATGTGACACTTTGCTCAAGGGCCGGGGCGGAAGAGGGGCTGTGTCAGCAGGGCCGCCGCGTCCTGGGCCATGGCGGCGGTGTCCGGCCGGCAGCCCCGGCGGTGCCAATCGAGGATGAGGCCGAACAGCCCGCAGATGACGAACAGCAGCTTCGTGCGCTGCGCCTCCCCTGCCGCGCCCTCCGGCGCCTGGGCGCAGGCCAGGGACATCGCCCGCTCGATGAGCATGCCGCTCATGCGGCTGCGCTGCAGCGCCGTCAAAAACGCGGCGTGCTCCTTCCAGAACAGCAGCAGCTCCTGCACCTGGGCCTCGGGGGGACGCCCCGTGCGCGCCGGGCGCACGCCCGCCACCCAGTCGCGCAGCAGGCCGTCGATGACGGCGCCCAGCACGTCCTCCTTGCTGTCGAAATAGCGGTAAAACGTTTTGCGGGGGATGCCCGCCGCCTGGCACAGGGCCGTGACGGAGATCTCCCCAAATGCCTGGCCGCACAGCAGCGCCAGCAGGCAGTCCATGATCTGGCGCTGGCGGCGGGCGGCGGCGGGCGTTTTGCACAGCTTATACACCAGCCTCAGCCTTTCCCATAAAATAGAAGAGGGGCCCGGTCGAGGGCCCCTGTCGCGTTTGACTTCTCAAGTCTGGGCCGCCCAGGCGCAGATGCGCTGCATCTGGGCGGGCACGTCGATGTGCTGCGGGCAGGCCTGCTGGCACTGGCCGCAGGCCACGCAGGCGCTGGCCACTGTTTTGGCATCCATGCGGCCGTACTGGGCGCGGCCCCCATCGTCGTCGCCGAACACGCCCGCGTGGTTGAACACGCGGAACACGGCGGGGATATCCACGCCCGCCGGGCAGGGCATGCAGTAGGCGCAGCCCGTGCAGGGCACGCGGGTGCGGGCGCGGTACACGGCGGCGGCCTTGTCCACGGCGGCCTGTTCGGCCGCGGGCAGCGGCTCCAGCTGCGCGAAGGTGGCCACGTTGTCGGCCACCTGCTCCAGGGTGCTCATGCCGGAGAGCACGGTTGCCACGTTGTCCAGCCCCGCCACCCAGCGCAGCGCCCAGGACGCGCCCGACCAATCCGGGTGCAGCGCGTCGAAGACGGCGCGCACGTCGGCGGGCGGGTTTGCCAGCGCGCCGCCCTTGACGGGCTCCATCACCATCACGCGCACGCCCTTGGCCTTCGCCAGCTCATAGCCCTTGAGGCCCGCCTGCACGTCGGTGTCCAGGTAGTTGAGCTGCAGCTGGCAGAAATCCCAGGGATAGGCGTTCAGGATGCGCTCGAACACCTCGTAATTGTCGTGGAAGGAAAAGCCCGCCTGGCGGATCTTGCCCGCGGCCTTCCACTCGTCCAGCAGCGAGAAGATATCGATGGCCTCCAGTTCCGCAAACCGATCGGCGCTCATGGCGTGCAGCAAGTAGAAATCGAAATGGTCCACGCCCACGATCTCCAGCTGGCTGTCCAGCATGGCCTGCGCCCCGGCGCGGGTGCCGTCCGTCATCCAGGCCGAAAGCTTGTCCGCCACCAGCAGGCCGTCCCGGTCCTGTGTTTTGAGCCATTCGCCCAGCACGCGCTCGGAATCGCCGCCGTGGTACGGATGCGCGGTGTCGTAATAGGTGACGCCGGCGGCGCGGGCGGCGTCCAGCATGGCAAAGGCTTTTTCCCGGTCCACATGGCCGGGGGCGTCCTCGGGCAGGCGCATGCAGCCAAAGCCCAGCAGGCTGGTGGTCACCGGGCCGCAAGTACGGGTCTTCATGAGTGGTTCCCCCTCTATTTTTTTTTGTAAATTGGTAATTTTATGATACCACGCCCAGCGGCCCGCCGCAAGCGCCACTTGACGCCGGGGGCGGGGCGTTTTAAACTAAAAAGAACGGCGGCCCGTCCGCGCCGTCCAAAGGAGGAGCAGCCATGCGTTATCCGCGCCCGGTGCTGCCGGGTACTTTTCTTTCCCGCCCCAACCGCTTTGTGGCCCGTGTGCTGGTGGCGGGGCGCGAGGAAGTGTGCCATGTGAAGAACACGGGCCGCTGCGCCGAGCTGCTGCGCCCGGGCGTGGCCGTCTTTGTGGAGCCCGCCGCGCCGGACGCCGCGCGCAAGACGGCTTTCGACCTGGTGGCCGTGGACAAGGCGGGCGTGCTGTTCAACCTGGACAGCCAG
>CATXYA010000134.1 GCA_958403605.1 uncultured Oscillospiraceae bacterium | reverse complement strand
CTGGAGTTTTGGGGCGACGAGGTGGACAGCATCCACAGCTTTGACCTTGTTTCCCAGCGGCGGGAAGGGGCGGTGAAAAAAATTTATCTTTCCCCGGCCCGGGAAGTGCTGTTCGGAGACACCGAGGCCGCCGCAAGGCTGCTGCGCACGGCGCTTTCCAAGGCAAAGCCCGCCTATGCGGAAGCTTTGGCCGACGCCATGGACGGCGACCTCAAGGCGCTGGACGCGGGTACGATGCCCGCCGCCATGGACAAATATCTGGCGCTGCGGTACGAAAAGCCGGCGACGATCTTTGAATATTTCGACGCGCCCATCGTGTTCCTCAACGAGCCAAGCGCCGTGCGCGAGGCCGCCAAAGGCGTGGAATTCCGCTTCGGAGAGGCGTTCAAAGGCCTGTTGGAAGAGGGTGTGCTGGCCCCCGGGCTGGACCGTTTCTACGAGGACACCGCGTATCTGCTGCACGAGACGGAGAAGCGGCATGCCGTGGTGTGTGAAAATTTTGCCCGCACCATCCCGGACCTGAAACTGGCGGATACCGTCAACGCCCAGACCCACAGCCTGCCGCCCTGGGGCGGCGAGGTGAGCGCGCTGGCCGACGACCTGCGCCCGCTCACGGCACAAAAGTATGCCGTGGCAGTGCTGGCGGGCACGCAGCGCGCGGCCGCCGCGCTTGCGCGGGACCTTGCCGCCGCGGGCTTTTCCGCCCAGGCGTATCATAAGGAACCGCCGTCCCTTGCGCCGGGCAGCGTGGGTGTGTTTGAAGGCCACCTGAACGCGGGCGCGGATTACCCCTTCGCCAAGTTCGCCGTGTTCACCAGCCGCCGCCACAACGCGGCCGCGCCGCAGAAGGCCAGGGCAAAGAGCAAGGGCCTTTCCAGCCTGTCGGACATCACGCCCGGCGATTATGTGGTGCACCAGAACCACGGCATCGGGGTATATGCGGGCATCCAGAGGCTGGACCTGCAGGGCGTGGTGAAGGATTACATCAAAATCAACTACGACAAAGCGGACACGCTGTATGTGCCCGTTACCCAACTGGACCTTATCAGCCGCTATACAGCTCCCGGCGACGGAGAGCGCGTCAAGCTCTCGAAGCTGGGCGGCGACGCGTGGAACAAAACCAAAAGCCGCGTGCGCAAGGCCACGCAGGAGATGGCAAAAGAGCTGATCGCTTTGTATGCCCGGCGCCAGCAGGCCCAGGGCTATGCGTTCCCCGAGGACAACGAGTGGCAGCGGGATTTTGAAACGCGTTTTGAATACGACGAAACGGCCGACCAGCTCACCAGCGCGGCCGAAATAAAAAAAGACATGGAAAAGCCCCACCCGATGGACCGCCTGCTGTGCGGCGACGTGGGCGTGGGCAAAACGGAGGTGGCCCTGCGCGCCGCGTTCAAGTGCATCATGGGCGGCAAGCAGGTGGCCGTGCTGGTGCCTACCACGATCCTGGCGTGGCAGCACTACACCACCATTCTCTCCCGCATGGAGGCGTTCCCCGTCAAAGCGGGGCTGCTCTCCCGCTTTGCCAGCGCCCGCCAGCAGAAAGAGACCATTAAGGGCCTTGCCGCGGGTACTGTGGATGTGGTGGTGGGCACCCACCGTATGCTGCAGAAGGATGTGAAATTTCACGATCTGGGCCTTGTCATCATCGACGAGGAGCAGCGCTTCGGCGTCAAGCACAAGGAAAAGCTGAAGGAAAATTTCATCGGCGTGGACATGCTGACGCTTTCGGCTACGCCCATCCCGCGCACGCTGAACATGGCGATGAGCGGCCTGCGGGACATGAGCACCATCGAAGAGCCGCCCTTTGAGCGCCGCCCCATCGAGACCTATGTGATGGAATACGACGCGGGCGTGGTGGCCGAGGCCCTGCGGCGCGAGCTGGACCGCGGCGGCCAGGCGTATTATATCCACAACCGCATCGATACCATCGACCAGTGTGCGGCAAAGCTGGCGGAGCTTTTGCCCGGCGCGCGCATCGCCACGGCCCACGGCCGTATGGACGAGGCCACGCTTTCGGGGGTATGGCAGAAGCTGCTGGACGGCGAGATCGATGTCCTGGTGTGCACCACGCTCATCGAGACAGGCGTGGACGTGCGCAACTGCAACACGCTCATCATAGAGGACGCGGACCGCATGGGTCTTGCCCAGCTGTACCAGATCCGCGGCCGCGTGGGCCGCTCGGGCCGCAAGGCCTACGCCTATTTCACGTTCCGGCGGGATAAAGTGCTCACGGACATTGCGGCCAAGCGTCTTTCCGCCATCCGGGAGTTCACAAGCTTCGGCTCCGGCTTCCGCATCGCCATGCGCGATCTGCAGATCCGCGGCGCGGGCAACCTGTTGGGGCAGAGCCAGCACGGCCACATGGAGGCCGTGGGCTACGAGACGTATATGAAGATGCTCAACCAGGCCATCGCCGAGGCCAAGGGCGAACCCCTGGCCGCCGACAAGGCGGACTGCCTCATCGACATCACCGTGGACGCCTATATCCCCGAAACGTATATCCCCGACCCGGCGGGCCGCATCGAGGCCTACAAGCGCATTGCGGCCATCGCCTCCAAGGACGACGCCTCGGACGTGCTGGATGAGCTCATCGACCGCTACGGCGACGTGCCCGCCAGCGTGGGGGGCCTGGTGGACATCAGCCTGGCGCGCATGGCGGCGGCCAGGCTGGGTATCTACGAGATCTCCCAAAAGGGCGACACGCTGCTGCTGTACACCGACAAGCTGGATGTGGGTATGCTGCGGCCCCTGCTGCGGGACATGGGACGCCGCGTGCTGGTGAACGCCTCCGGCAAGCCGTACCTCTCGGTCAAGCTGCAGCCGGGCGAGCAGGCCACGGCCATGCTGGATCTGGTGCTGGATAAAATGTCGGAAATTGAGCCGGACGCTTGCACCAAGGCGGACAAAGAGGTATAATGCAAAAAGATATTGTCCGGGCCACGCCGCCCGGTTTGAAAGGGAAGAAGCAAACGATGAAAAAATGGATCAGCGCTGTGCTGGCCGGCGCCCTGGCGCTCAGCCTTGCCGCCTGCACGTTCAAAACGCCCGCCACGGTGCTCACGGTGGAGGAAACCCAGATCTCCGCGGGCCTGTACCTGATGGAGCAGTTCCTCAGCTACAGCGATGCCCAGCAGCTGCTGAGCGAGGACAAAAAGCAGGTGGAGGAGGACGGCGAAAGCACGCCCCTGGCCGATTGGGTGCACGCCAAAACGCTGGAAAACCTGCGCATCTATGTGTGGACCGAGCGGGAATTCGCCGCGCAGGACCTGGCCTTCACCGACGAGGAATCCGCCAGCGTGGAGAGCTCCTTTGAGACGTACTACGCCAACAACGAAGAGCTGCTGACGGCCAACGGCATCGGCAAAGAGAGCTACCGCGACTTCTACATGAACCAGATGAAATACCAGAAGCTGTACACCACCTACGCCGAGACGGCGGCGGACAAGATCACCGACGCCGACGCCAAGGCCTACATGGACGAGGAATACGCCCGCGTGCAGATGCTCATCCTGCCCACGGTGGACGGCGAGTACAAGGCGCTGGACGAGGCGAAGGTCACCGTCATCCAGGGCTATGCCGACGAAGTGGCGGCAAAGCTGGACCAGGGCGGCGATTTTGACAAGCTGGCCGAGGAATACCTGAAAAAGGCCCTCAAGGACGCGGACCGCGAGTATACGGACGATCTGCTGGGCACCGCCTACAGCGCCACCTTCCAGACCAAGGCCGGCGCCGAGGCCGACCCCGAGAGCACCGCCGCCAAGGCGTTTGCCCTGGAAATGGGCAAGGCCATCGTGGATAAGAGCAACACCGCGCCCATCGTCTACCAGCGCATCCCCAACTATGACGGCGAGACCTGGGCTGGCTACCGCGATTCCATCGTCAGCGAAATGACGGTGCGCGATTTTGAAGACAAGGCCAAAGAGGAATCTGCCGGCTACACCGTCCAGGAGGACACCTCCGCCGTGCGCACCTATTCCGTCAAAAAGATCAAGCTCTCCGTGTAACGG
This sequence comes from uncultured Oscillospiraceae bacterium, assembly GCA_958403605.1. Classification (GTDB taxonomy): domain Bacteria; phylum Bacillota; class Clostridia; order Oscillospirales; family Ruminococcaceae; genus Ruthenibacterium. The sequence goes on along the minus strand of CATXYA010000134.1, from coordinate 1,804 downwards.
ATCGAACAACGCCAAAAGGCCCTCCCCGCAGCCGCGGAGAGGGCCTTTTCTTTGGTGGGGGATCTCGCTCAGGCTTCCGTTGTCATGCTCTCCAGCAGCGCCAACAGGTCTTCGGAATGGGACTCCGCGGGCGTCGATTCGGTGAGCGCGACCAAGTAATTGTAAGAATCCGAATTGAAAGAGGCGGCGAAACAGCTGAAGTAGACGCCGTTCATCTCGCCGATAAAGGTGGAGACCTTGGCGGGCCTCCCGGCCAGCGTGAGATCGGCGTCCTTCTGCTCGGTGACGCTGTCGAAAGCCGAAAGCCAGCCTTGCACCATGATACCCGGCATCAACTCCAGCAGGGCCGAATAGTCTCCAAAGGTACTGGTCTCTGAGGCGCTGATCGTCACAAAGGACTTTCCCTGCTCATACACAAGCCGCAGAATGGTGTCGTCCTCTTCCAGTGTATCTGCCGGGTCCATCTGAAAATGCAGGTCCCCAAAAACGACGGCGCCGTCCTCACCGATGGTGCGGGGGATGGGCTCCTTCTCTGGGGCGGTGCTGCCGGACGCCGGTGCAACGCTGGAAGCGGCAGGTGCGCTGACGGAACTGGCGGGCGGCACGGAGGCGCTCTGCGAAGCGGAGGCCGCAGGGGCCGAAGAGGCCGGGGCGGATGAAGCAGCAGACGAAGAGGCGGCAGGGGAGCCGCAGGCCGCCAGCGAGAGCGCGAACAGCGCGCAGCAGAAAAAGGAAAACAGTTTTTTCATGATCTTCCTCCTTGCGCAGAGGCAAAATCTCTGCGGTACTAGTAATACCATACCAGTTCGCGGAGAGAAAAACAAGGCTGCGCCCGGAACCGCTGGCAGGCGGCCCCGGGCGCAGAGGTTTTGGGAGAATTTCAGTCCACGGGCTGGAAAACGCTGGCGGGCTGGCCGCAGACGGGACAGGTGAAGCCGTCGGGCAGGGGATCGCCCTCATAGATATACCCGCATACCGAGCAGCGCCAGCGCTTGGGCGCGGCAGGCTGCGCGGCGGGCGCGGGCTCCGCAGGCTGGTAGCTGGAGGCCTTGGGCGGCGTCACGCCTTTTTTCACCTGGTGGTAATAAGCATAGCTCATGCTGGGCTCCGTGCACAGCACGTCCGCGTCCACCACCTCGCCGATGAACAGCAGGTGCGTGCCCGCGTCCAGCGTCTCCACCACGCGGCAGGCGAAGTGGGCGTTGGTGTGCTCGGTGACATAGGGCAGGCCCAGGCTGTCGATGCTGTGCTGCACGCCCTCGAATTTGTTTGTGTCCTTGCTGGTTTTGAAGCCGAACTGGCCGATGAGCTCCATGGGCGCGTCCTCGGTGAGGGCCGCGGCCTCAAAGGCCTCCTCGGCCAAGATGGCGGCGGTGGTGTAGTTGTCCTTGTTGACGGCCACCATCAGCTTCGCGGGGCTGCTGGTCACCTGGGTGACGGTGTTGACGATGCAGCCCACGCCGCGCCCGCCGTCCTTGGAAGAGAGGATGTACAGCCCGCAGGAAAGATTGAAAAACGCTTTTTTATCCATCAAATTTCCTCCTTGTCGAAAGTGGTAAAATTTTCTTATTGATATCTATTATCATTTTAGCACAGGGAAAGGGAAAGTCAATGACTTTTTCCATTTTATGTGCGGCAGGAGGAAAAAAGAAAGGCGGGGAGAGGAAACGCAGGTAGGCACCCCTTCATCCGGTTAGCGAAGGGGGAATGGGCAGGCCCGCGGGCGCCCCCTCATCCGGCGCTGTGCGCCACCTTCCCCCACCGGGGGAAGGCGAACGCGGGCGGCGTTCCGCCGCCCTGCTAC
>CATXYA010000133.1 GCA_958403605.1 uncultured Oscillospiraceae bacterium | reverse complement strand
GCAGCGACGCCACCTACACGGCCAATGGGCCCAATGGCGCAACAAGGCCGTGTCCGACACCTATTATCCCGGCTCCGTGTTCAAGACCGTCACGGCCTCCATGGCGCTGGACTCCGGCGCGGCAGACGTGAACACATCCTTCACCTGCGGCGGCAAGATTGAGATCCCCGGCACGGGCGGCATCCACATGAACTGCGCCCGCACCCAGGGCCACGGCACGCTGGATTTCTACGGCGGCCTCAACTACTCCTGCAACCCCTACTTTATCCAGCTGGGCTGGCGCATCGGCGCCGAGCGCTTCTGTGATTATCTGCAGGCCTTCGGCTTCAAGGAGAAGACGGGCATCGATATGGACGACGAGGCCACCTGCATCACCTATTCCGTGGACCGCATGGGCATCACGGAGCTGTCCAGCTCGGCCTTCGGCCAGTCCAGCTCCGTCACGCCCATCGCCATGCTGACGGCGGCCTCCGCCGCGGTCAATGGCGGCAAGCTGGTGCAGCCTCATGTGGTGAAGCAGATCCTGGACGCGGACGGCAACGTGGTAAAGACCATCGGCACCACCGTGAAGCGCCAGGTCATCAGCGAGACCGTCAGCCAGCAGATCGCCACCATGCTGGGCGAGAGCGTGGCCGACAAGGTGAACGGCCACGGCCATGCGGCCTATGTGGCCGGGTATCACGTGGGCGGTAAATCCGGCACCAGCCAGAAGCACCAGAACATCCACGGCGATGACGCGGCCCAGGAGTACGTGGCGTCCTTCTTCGGCTACGCGCCCGCCAACGACCCCGAGATCGGTGTGCTGGTGTTCGTCGATGAGCCGCACAACCCCAACACCACCTTCGGCGGCACCATCTGCGGCCCCTCGGTGGGCAGCATCCTGGCGGAGATCATGCCGTATCTGGGCTATACGCCCGATTATAATGAAGAAGAGGCCGCCACCGCGGTGGTGAGCATGCCGAACCTGGTGGAGCTGACGCTGGACCAGGCGGCCCGCAAGGTGAACGAGAACGGCTTCACCAGCACCACCATCGGCGAGGGCACCACCGTCACCTACCAGTATCCCGCCGCGGGCACCTCCGTGGCCCGCCAATCCACCGTGATCCTGTACACGGACGCGGGCGCCACGGGGCAGACCGTCACCGTGCCCAACGTCATCGGCAAGCCCTACGGCACGGTGAGCAATATTTTGAAGGGCGCGAAGCTGAACTTCAGCGCCCAGGGCAGCGAATCCAACAACAGCATTGCCGTGTCGCAGAACGTGGCCGAGGGCACCGAGGTGCAGATGGGCGAAGTGATCGAGATCCAGTTCCAGGACCCGTCCATGACCGACTGACGGCACCACCAGAAAAGAGGGAAGCACATGGAATTGAAAACCTTGTTTGAAGGCACCGAATATACCGGCGCACTGCCGGAGGGCGACGTGACGCTGGTCACGCAGGACTCGCGCCGGGCGGCGCCGGGCGCGGTGTTCGTCTGCGCCAAGGGGCGCACCGCCGACGGCCACGACTACGCCGAAAAGGCGCTGGCGGCCGGGGCGGCCTGCATCGTCACCGAGCGGCCCCTGGGGCTGCCGCGGGAGGTGACCGTGGAAAACGGCCGCAAGGCCTACGCACTGCTGTGCCAGCGGTTCTTCGGCGACCCGGCCAAAAAACTAAAGCTGGTGGCCGTCACGGGCACCAACGGCAAGACCACCGTCACCACGCTCATCAAGCAGATCCTGGAAAAAGCGGGGTACCAGGCCGGCCTCATCGGCACCATCCACACGGAGATCGACCAGATGGAGGTGCCCGCCAAGTATACCACGCCCGAGGCGTGGGACCTGGCGGCCTTGTTCTCCCGCATGGCGGCGGCGGGCTGCACCTATGTGGTCCTGGAGGCCAGCAGCCAGGCGCTGGACCAGCTGCGCCTGTGGGGCCTCACCTTTGAGGTGGGTGTCTTCACCAATCTGACGCAGGATCATTTGGATTATCACGGCACCTTTGAAAACTACTACCAGGCCAAAAAGAGCCTGTTTGCCCAGACCAAGGCCATGGTGGTGAACGTGGACGACAGCTATGGCCGCCGTCTGGTGGCCGAGGTGCAGGGGCCGCAGTGCATCACCTTCTCCACCACGGACGACATGGCGGATTACACGGCCAAAAACATCCGCCTGGCGGCGGCGGGCGTCAAATTTGAGATGGTGGGCAAGAGCTTCATCCAGCGGGTGCAGTTCCCCATGCCGGGCGATTATTCGGTGCACAACGCCATGGCCGCCGCCGCTGCGGCCATCGCCCTGGGCATCCCGGCGCACCAAGCCGCCGCAGCCCTGGCCGACACCCACGGGGTGCGCGGGCGCTGCGAGGTGCTGTACGGCGGAAAATTCACCGTCCTGTGCGACTTTGCCCATACCGGCGACGCCATTGAAAAACTGCTGGCCGGCATCGCTCCCTTTGTGGAAGGACGGCTGGTGGTGCTGTTTGGCTGCGCGGGCGAGCGGGATGCCCAAAAACGCCCGCTGATGGCAAATGCGGTTGTAAAGTATGCCGATTTTGCCGTTTTGACCTCTGATAATCCCCGCAAGGAAGATCCTTATGCTATAATAGAGGACGTCGAGCCGCTGCTCAAAGCCTCCGGCAAGCCCTATCTGGCGGAGGCGGAGCGCCGCAGCGCCGTGCAGAAGGCGCTGGAGCTGCTGCGGGAGGGCGACGTGCTGGTGCTGTGCGGAAAGGGCCACGAGGACTATCAGGTCATCGACGGCGTCACCATTTATCTGGATGAACACCGCATCGTGCACGACTGGCTCGAACAACGGGGGCTTTTGCGGCCCTGACGGAAGGGAAGACCATTTTGCAGCCGATCCGCGCAAGCGAGCTTTGCAAAGGGCTGGGCACTCTGGAAGGGGACCCGGTCATCACAAAGGTAGTTACCGACAGCCGCGCCGTGCAGGCGGGCAGCCTGTTTGTATGCATCCGGGGCGCCCGGGTGGACGGCCATGCGTTTGCCGCCGGGGCGCTGGCGGCGGGAGCCGCAGGCGTGGTGGCCGAGCATGCGGTGGACGGCGTGCCCGCCGGGCGCTGCATCCTGGTGCCGGACGCTTTGGACGCCATGATCGCCCTGGGCGGCAACTACCGGGCGCGGTACGCGCCCGTGCTGGTGGGCGTGACGGGCAGTGTGGGCAAGACCACCACCAAGGAATTCTGCTACGCGGTGTTTTCCGCCTTCGGCAAAACGCTGAAGACCGAGGGCAATCAAAATAATGAGATCGGCATGCCGAACACGCTCTTCCGCCTGGACGAAAGCGTGGCCTATGCGGTGGTGGAAATGGGCATGCAGGGCCTGGGCGAGATCCGCAAGCTGACGCGGGCGGCCCGGCCCGCGGGCGCCATCATCTCCACCATCGGCCAGTCCCATCTGGAGCAGTTGGGCACGCGGGAAAACATCCTGAAAGCGAAAATGGAGATCTGCGAGGGTTTGACGCCGGGTGCGCCTTTGGTGCTGGGCGGCGACAACGACCTGCTGCCGGGCGCGGCGGTGCCCGCGGGCCTGCGCCGGGTGCTGTTCGCTTTGCACAACGAAGCGGCGGACGTGCGCGCCGAGGCCCTGTGCCAGACGCCGGCGGGCATGCGCTTTGTGATCGTGGACCGGGAGCACGGGCGGCTGCCCGCGTTCATTCCGGCGCTGGGCGAGCACAACGTCATGGACGCCCTGTCCGCTTATGCCCTGGCCACGCGCCTGGGGCTGGACGCCGAAAAAGCCGCGGCGGCCCTGGCGGATTACAGGACCACGGGCCACCGGGAAAACCTGGTACAGTGCCGGGGCGTGCAGGTATTGGAAGACTGCTACAACGCCAGCCCGGACAGCATGAAGGCCGGCCTTGCGACGCTGGCGGCGCTGGACGTGCCCGGCAGGCGCATTGCCGTGCTGGGCGATATGTTCGAGCTGGGCAGCGCCACCGAGAGCGGCCACGCCGCCGTGGGCGACGCCTGTGCGGACGCGGGCGTGGACCTGGTGCTGACGGTGGGGGAAGCCTCCCGTTTTCTGCATGAACAGGCCCGGGCGCGCGGCCTTTGCGCCGTGCACTGCGCGGACAAGGCCGAGGCCGCCGCGCTGCTGCGCCGGGAGGCCGGGGCAGGGGACGCCGTGCTGGTGAAGGCCAGCCACGGCATGGCCTTTGAGACCATCCTGGCCGACTTTTATGCGGACGAATGAAAAATTCTTGGGAGTGTGGAATCCATGGAACGAATGGCGCTTTTGACGGCTGCTTTCGGCGCGATGCTGCTGACGGCGGTATCGGGACTGTTTATCATCCCCGCGCTGCGCAAGCTGCATTTCGGGCAGACCATCAAGGAGATCGGCCCCACCTGGCACCAGGGCAAAAACGGCACGCCCACCATGGGCGGCCTCACCTTTTACCTGGGCAGCCTGCTGGGCGCGGCGCTGGGCTACGCGCTGCTGGCGGTCAGCGCGCCTGAAATTTTGGGCGGCGTGCTGGGCACCGCGGGTGTGCAGCTGCTCATCAGCCTGCTGACGGCCTACGCCTTCGGGCTCGTTGGCTTTGTGGACGACTACATCAAGGTGGTCAAAAAGCGCAATCTGGGCCTCAAGGCGCGGTACAAGATCGTGGCGCAGATCCTTATCACGGGCGCGTTTTTGGCGTCGCTGCAGCTCAACGGCACACTGAATACTGCGGTGTCGCTGCCGCTGCTGGGCGTGGTAGAGTTCGGCTACCTGTACTATCCCATCTCCTTTTTGCTGATTATCGGCATGGTGAACGCCGTCAATTTGACCGACGGCATCGACGGTTTGGCGTCCAGCGTCACCTTTATCTGCATGCTAGGCTTCATGTTTATCTGCAGCGTGCTGGGCAATACTACGATGGCGCTGTTCGCGGCGGCCATCGCGGGGGGCTGCGCGGGCTTTTTGGCCTGGAACTTCTATCCCGCCAAGTGCTTTATGGGCGACACGGGCAGCATGTTTTTGGGCGGGGCCGTGGTGGCCGCGGCCTATGGCATGGGCCGGCCTGAGCTGCTGCTGTTCTTCGGCTTTCTCTATCTGGTGGAGGCGTTCAGCGTCATGCTGCAGGTGGGTTATTTCAAGCTGACCCACGGCAAGCGCATCTTCCGCATGAGCCCCATCCACCATCATTTCGAGATGTGCGGCTGGAGCGAGATCCAAATCGACGCCGTGTTCAGCCTGGTGACGCTGAGCTTCGTGTTTCTGGGCTGCCTGTACATCTATCTATCCTAAAATAAAGGGGGCGGCTGCATGCCGGCTGAAGCGAGACATCTGAAAAAGAAAGCGGAAGTCAATGCCGGAGTGTACGCCTCCATCGACTGGCCCTTTGCCATCATCGTGCTCACCATTTTGGCCTTTGGGCTGGTGATGATGTTCAGCGCCAGCTACGCCTCGGCGTGGTACCGCGAGGGGGACAGCTTATACTACATCAAGCGCCAGCTGCTGTTTGCCGTGCTGGGCGTCGTCGTCATGTTTGTGGCGCCGCACTTCGATTACCATCTGCTGCACAAGTTCGCCTGGCCCCTCATGGGTGTGACGGCGCTGCTGCTGGTGGTGGTGCTATTCATGCCCGAGACCAAGGGCACCACCCGCTGGATCTATCTGCCCGGCGGCGGCAGCTTTCAGCCCTCGGAGATCGCCAAGTTCGCGGTCATCGTCCTGTTTGCGCATATCATCTCGCTGAACCACAAAAAAATGAAGACCTTCAGCTACGGCGTGCTGCCGTTTCTGCTCATTTTGGGCGGCATCGCGGGCATGATGCTGCTGGAGCCGCATCTGTCGGGCACGCTGCTGATCTTTGCCATCGGCGCGGTGATGATGTTTGT
>CATXYA010000132.1 GCA_958403605.1 uncultured Oscillospiraceae bacterium | reverse complement strand
CCTATGGGAGCTATTGGGCCCCGCCGGTCATGACGCCTCAGCCGGGCTATGCGTCCCCGGCGGCGCCGTAGCCCGCGTATGCGTATCCGCCCGTGCCCGCTCAGCCGCAGCCCCAACGGCAAGCTCCGGTCTACGCGCCGGCACCCGCGCCGCAGCCGCAGCAGGCCCCGGCGGAAGCGCCGCCGCAGGCGCAGGAGCCCGCAGGGCGGCCGCACCGGCCCAGCGCCATGCCGTTCCAGCCGTTTACCGAGGACGCGCCCCACACGCCGCCCTACCCGGACAGCGAGACGGCGCGCCGTATGAACGTGCCCACGGCGCCTCCGGCCCAGCCGTCCGCGCCGGAGCCCTATGTGCCGCAGCCCACACCGGTGGGCCCGATGGTGTCTTTTTCCGAGCCGTACGACCCCAGCCGCCAGGCGCAGGACGCCCCGGGCGTGCAGATCCCGGTGCAGCAGCCTGTGCCGCAGCAGACGGCGCCCGTCCCGCCGCTCCCGCAGGAGGACGGCCCGGCCATCATTCCCGAGACAGCGCCCATCCCCCCGGCGCCGGACCGCGCGTCCCGCCCAGCGGAGAAGGCGGAGACTGCGCCCCGCCAGAGCTTCCGGGTGCACAAGCCCCGTTCCAGTTCGCTGTCGGAATCCCTGTTGGAAGGCATCAATGCCCTGCTCAATAACAATAACAAGTAAACCGCTGTCATGACCAGTGACAGCGGTTTGCTTTTTGGGGAATTTTGGCAGGAAAGCCTTGCATGCCTTCCACTGAAATGGTATAGTATAGCTATAAGAGAAAGGAGCGGATCCCCTATGGCAACTGAATTGAACCGCGATACGTTCGCGGCGGAAGTAGAGCAAAGCGCCGGCCTCGTGCTGGTGGATTTTTGGGCGACCTGGTGCGGCCCCTGCCGCATGCTGGCCCCGGTGATCGAAGAGCTGGAGGCCGAGCGCGCCGATTTGAAGGTGTGCAAGGTGGATATCGACCGCAATCCCGAGCTGGCGGCACAGTTCGGCGTGATGAGCATCCCCACCGTCATTTTGTTCCGGGGTGGCAAGCCCGCCGCGACCAGCGTAGGCTTGATGCCGAAAGAAAAATTGGTGGCCGCGCTGGGCCTGTAAGCTGAAATTGGCCTGTAAAGAGCCGGAGAGTTCCGGCTCTTTTTTACGAAGATAAAGAAAGAAGAGGCGCTTTGATGCGGTGTGTGATCTTTCATGTGGACGACGCGGCGTTGCTGCCCCTGGCGCTGGGCAACGCGGCCAACCTGCGCGCTTATGATGAGTCCCAGGGGCAGCCCTGCACAGCCGAACTGCTGGTGAACGGCCCGGCGGTGACAGCCTTGGTCCCCGCGGGGGAACAGGCGGCTGCTTTGGAAAAAGCGATGGCGGAAGGGCTGACCGTCGCGGCCTGCGCCAACGCGCTGCGGGCAAACGGCCTGACGGCGCCGGAACTGTTGCCGGGCGTCACCGTGGTGCCGGCCGGCGTGGTGGAACTGGCCGAGCGCCAGGCCCAGGGCTGGGCTTATATCAAGCCGTAGGCCGGAAATGGGAGCGATGCGGGTGCGCGGGTTTCTTTTGGTAGGGCTGGGCGGCGCTTTGGGCGCAATGGCGCGCTATGGCATCAGCCTGCTGCCGCTGCGGACGGAGTTTCCGCTGTTGACGCTGGTCACTAACTTTTTGGGCGCGGTGCTCATCGGCTTCCTGGCGGCCTGGGCTACCGGAGCGCCGGGCGTGTGCGAAGGGACGCTCTTATTTTGGAAGACAGGCGTGTGCGGTGGCTTCACCACCTTTTCCACGTTTTCGCTGGAGGCGGTGCGGCTGCTGGAGGCGAAAAAGACAGCCCTGGCGCTGGGTTATCTCGGCGCCAGTGTGCTGCTGTGCCTGGCGGGCGTATGGTTGGGCCAGCTTTGCGCCGGGGCGCTGCGCAAAGGGCTGGCTGGCTGACGCCGATATGTGTCCGGTCTTCATTTCCGGGTAAAAATATGATTTGAAATTGGAGAACCCAAATGAGTTATTTTGAGGGAAATAAAGCGGCCTGGGAAGAAGCGTTCGAGCACCGGCATCCCGGCTGGGGCGAGACGAACGATGAGCGCCTGCGCAAAGAGCATCTGCCTTTTTTCTGCCCTGACGTTGCGCGGGAGCTGGAGGCGCTGGACTTTCAGGGCAAGGACATCGCCCAGTTCTGCTGCAATAACGGGCGCGAGCTGTTGTCCCTGATGCAACTGGGGGCGAAGAGCGGGACCGGGTTCGACATCGCGGAAAACATTGTGGAGCAGGCGCGCCAAACCGCACAGAAAGCGGGCATCGGGCATTGCAGCTTTGTGGCCTGCAATATCCTGGATGTCCCGCAGGAATACCAAGGGCGGTTCGATTTTGTGCTCTTCACCATCGGGGCCATCACCTGGTTCGAAGATCTGCAGCCGCTCTTTGCCAAGGTAGCTGACTGCCTGAAGCCGGGCGGTATGCTGTTTTTGCATGACTTCCACCCGGTCATGAACATGCTGCCGATGCCCGGTGAACCGGAGTTTGACGAAGACCAGCTAAACCGCATCGCCTATTCGTATTTCCGCAAAGAGCCCTGGATCGAAAACGAGGGCATGGGCTATCTTTCGGAACAGTATGCCTCCAAGACCTTCACCAGCTTTTCCCACCCCCTGGCCGATATCATCAACGCGGTCAGCGGGGCAGGACTGCGCGTGGGCAGGCTGAACGAGTACGATTACGATGTGGGCCTGAGTGACGTCTATGACCACAAGGGCTTTCCGCTGTCGTTTCTGCTCACCGCGGAAAAGCGGTAAGCGCGCAGAGAGGTGCCCGCCAGACTTCCCGCTCTCACGGCGAAAAAAGAAGGGCGCGTTGCAAAACGGCACACAAAGAAAAAGAAGTTGCCGCTGTAGGGAACGCCGGGGACGGCGTTCCCTACCGGGCCGGGGCTGCGGCCATCGATCAAGCAAAACAACAAAAAATAGCCTCTGGCTATTTTTTTGGCCATGAGGGCCATCCTTGGCCCACGGCCATCAAAAGGAATTGTTTTTTATGGCGAAGCAATAAAAAAGAGCCGGTCAAACCGGCTCTTTTTTATCACTTTACCGTTTTTCCCCGCGGCGCACGTCGCTGGTGCCCTTTTCCATTAAGTACGTGGCCTCCAGATCGGACAAATGCAGCTTGACGGCCAGGGGATACTCGTCGTAGGCATTGCTGAGGGCGTAGCTGCCGCCACGCACTGCGTCGTCGAAGCCGCCCATATGCCAGCGCACCGCGATGGCCTCGGCGGGCTTGAGCCGGATGAACCGCTCGATGAGATATACGCTTTTCTCCCCGTGTCCAAAGGGGAACGCGTCCTGTACGCTGAAGCTGGGCACTTTTTCCCACTGGCCCGTCACGTCATTTTTCACGTTGCGGAAGCCGGACTTGTAGTAATTGGCCTTGCACAGATCGTGCAGCAGCGAGACGAGGGTGAAGGACTCCTTGTTGTCCTCGGCCTCGTTGAACCAGCGGTCCCTCATGGCGTGGTCCACGTTCAGGATGTGCATGACAAGGCCGCACTCGCAGGCGCCGTGGAAACGGGTGGAGGCGGGAGCGGTGAAAAAATCAGTCGTCGCCAGCCAGTCCAGCAGCTTGTCCGCGCCGGGCCGGGAGACATTTTCGGAAAAAACCTGGATGAATTGTGCTTTGTAATCTTCCATCGGCTCAAATTTCCATGTCGTTGAGGATGCCCTTCAAGATCGCCAGCTCGTCGTGGGTCAGGCTGATGCCTTTGCCCATCTTGGAGTTGTCGGGCGCCCAATCGCGGATATCGTATTTCGGCTCACGGCCGTTCCAGCTCACCATATTGAGCTGGCGTTCCCAGCCATTGGGGCTTTGGGACAGCACGGCGATGCGCTCAGTGATCTCATAACTAAATTCTGCCATATCGAATCATGCTCCTTTTTTCGGCTTTATGGCTTTCATTCTAGCCTAAGAAAGGGGGAAATGCAAGTGTTTTCGTACCGTTACGCCACGCCGCGCCCGGTGGCGGCGGGACCGCTGACAAATTTTCCGTAAATGAAATAGCGGTAGGGGGTGGGGCTGAGCTGGCCGAAGGGATAGCAGGTATAAAGAATGAGGTTTTCCTCCGTGGCGTTCAGATCGTAGGTGGTGGTATCGGTGGCCTCCACCACCTGCATGTCCACGATCTCATAATGGTATTCGCCGTAAGAAAGGTCCAGCGTGATGTCGGCGCCGAGCTCGGCGCTTTCAAAATCACGGAAATAGGTGCCGGTGTGGCCCGCCGCCAGCACAGTGCCGCCCTCGCCGGGCAGCTTGCCGCCCTGGCCCATATAGATGCCCGCGCCCGCGTTCAGCTGGGCGTCAGAATCCCCGTAATAAATGTCGCAGTCCACGTTGGTGCCGCTGATGGCGACGGTGCCCAGGTTTTCCCCATAGAGAGGCTGGCCCACCACCGTGAAGTCCACCAATTCCGGGACGGGTTCCGGCTCCGGCTCGGACACGGAGGAGGCCGCGGGCACGGAGCTGCTTTCCGGCGCGGAAGAGGAGACGGCGGGCGCTGGGGCGGAGCTGGCAGCAGAGGTGCTGCCGGAGGCCGGCTGTCCACAGGCGGCCAGCAAAATGATACACAAAAGCAGTGAAATAAGCAGAGATTTGTTCAAATTCAAATCTTCCTTTCCCATCATGATGTTGATTTGAACATACCGCATTTGAAGACGCTTGTCAATGCGAAAAAAGAACTGAAAAATTTTCTAAAAGTGTTGACAATAAAAAAAAATCTGGCTATAATAATAAAGCACTTCAGCGATAGCGATGGTGTGATGCGGAATTGTGTAATGGTAGCACCTGCGACTCTGACTCGCATTGTGAGGGTTCGAATCCTTCTTCCGCAACCAGTGACGGCAGCCCTTGTGCTGCCGTTTTCTGTCGGGGTATAGCGCAGATGGTAGCGCGCTTGGTTCGGGACCAAGAGGCCTGGAGTTCAAATCTCCATACTCCGACCATGCAGAAAGACCGTGTGACCGCGCCGGAAACGGCTTGGGCACACGGTCTTTTTGTGTTTGAGAGCTCTCTTTAGCCGCGGCCAGAAGGCCAGTCCTATAGCCGAAAACAGAGAAGACGCGAATTTTTGGCCGGTGCTTGACGAATACACGGGATAGGCGTAAACTAAAAACAAAAGATGTCGTGGAAAAGCGTTGTACGGGAAGGATCTTCATTACGCCGCGGGGCGTGAAATATAAGGAGGGAATCATGGGGCTCATGAACAATTGGCAGCAGGAATCCACGTATTCTACTGCGTCCGGAAAAAATTATCACTATGTCGTTTTGCAAGTCACCCTGAAAGAAAAGCTTTTTGGCACCGGGTCCGGGAATCTGACGGAGCTGGAGGCCGTGATCAACAAGCAGGCGGAAAAGGGATATCGGCTGCACACGATCGATACCTCGAACGGCGGCAGCAAGGGCTTGGTGGGCGGTGACCGCATCCAGGCCACCATGGTGTTTGAAAAAATCGAGTGAACGGAAGAAACTGCGTACTTGCAATTGAATAAAACCGCAAAAAGGGCCGTGGGCCAAGCCATTTCCAGCTTGGCCCACGGCCCTTTCTGGTTTTTCGGAGAGTTCTCTCAGCACCGGCGGCTTGGACACCGCAGCCGCCGGTTTTCGGCATGATCCTCTCTAATTTGATGAATATATCCGGCAAAGGAAAAGCTCGAATTCTCCAGCGCCATCATCCTGCTGTAGCGGATATTTTTTATTACGCAAGTAACAAAAAATGCCGTCAATGCGAACTTGTGAGCATTGGTGCGCGACAGCGCACAGGACGAATGTCCACGGCTATTTTTTATTGCTCC
>CATXYA010000131.1 GCA_958403605.1 uncultured Oscillospiraceae bacterium | reverse complement strand
CGCAGACGCACCGCGTACAGGGCGTCGCGGCCCAGGTCCGCCCAGGCCAGGGCGCCGCCGCCGTACAGCAGCGTGCTCCAGTGGGCGTGCGCCGGGCCCTTGCCCGCCCGCGGCGCGCGGTGCCACAGCACCTTGCCGCCGTACCCCAGCAAGAATACGTCCCCGCTTTGGTAGCAGCAGCCAAACAGGCCCGCGGACCCCGCGCTGAGATGGCAGAGCCCCGCGCCGGGCACCGGGTACCGCGCCTGCACGCGTGTGCCGTCCAGCCGCAGGACGGCGGCGCCGTCCGCCCATTCGCACCCCGCGTACAGCGCCCCGTCCGCGCCCCGGCACAGCACCGAGGGCGACTGGCCCGTGACGGCGCCGTCCACCCGGCGCAGCGCGCCGTTTTCCGCCAGCTCCACCAGCAGCAGGTCCTCTTCGCCGGGGGCGGAATAGCCCACGGCCCACAGCCGCAGCGCGCCGCCCATGGCTAAGCGCGCACCTTGATGATGGCTTCCACCTCGCAGGGGATGTTGCCGTTGGGCAGGTTGTGCGTGCCCATGACGGTGCGGGCGTGGTAGCCGCGCTCCTCCAGCACCTCGGTGAGCGTGTCGGAGAAGCCGTCCATGACGCCGTCCACATCGGTGAAGCCCTCGGCGCAGTTGACCAGCGCGAACACCTTGACGAAACGTTCGATCTTGTCCAGCGAGCCCAGCGTGTCCTTGAGCGCGCCCAAAATGATGATGGCGCACTCCCGGGCCGCGGCGCGGCCCTCCGCGGGCGTCAGGTCCTTGCCGATGCGGCCCTGGTACAGGGGCACGCCGGTGGCCTGGTCCTCGGGCCCGTGGCCCGAGATATAGAGATAGTCGCCCTCCCGGCGCAGCAGCACGATGCCGCGTTTTTTCTTATACGCGGGCTCCACTTCCCGGCCGTCCGCGACGATTTTGTTGATGGTATCCATCTTCTTGCCTCCTGTCCGGCTCAGCGCAGTTTGACGATCATTTCCACGACCACGGGCACGTTCATGGGCAGCGCAAAGGCCCCCATGGCGCTGCGGGCATGTTGGCCGCGGTAGCCGAACACTTCCACCATCAGGTCGGAAAACCCGTTGACGACGGCGGGCTGGCTGGAAAAATCGCCCGCGCTGTTGACAAGGCCCAGCACCTTGACGATGTGGTCCACGCGGTCGAGCTCGCCCACATAGTCCTTGATGACGGCCAGGGCGTTGAGGCCGCACTGGCGCGCGGCGGCGTAGGCGGTGTCGGGGTCCACCTCGGCGCCCACCTTGCCGGTGTACAGGGGATTGCCCTCCCGGTCCACAGGCAGCTGGGCGGAGAGGTACATCAGATCGCCCTCGATGACGGCGTCCACGACGCCCTGGCCCTTGCGGTCGCGCACGGGCAGCTCGATGCCCAGGCGTTCCAATCTTTTTCCGGTTTCACTCATACGTCATTACTCCTTTTGATGGGTTTACAGTCAGAAAACAGCGGCCCTTCTCAGCCCTTGACGGCGCCGCTTGCCAGCCCCGCCACGAACTGCTTTTGAATGAGCAGGAACACAAGGATGATGGGCAGGGTGATCAGGGCCGCGGCGGCCATGGTCTGCCCCCAGTCCACCTTGAAAAACGAGGAGAACTCGTTCAGCGCAATGGGCACCGTGCGGCTGGCTTCGGAGCGAGTGAGCACATTGGCCAGGGCAAATTCGTTCCAGGAGGAGACGAAGGCGTAGATGCCCGTGGCGGCCAGCGCCGGGCGCAGCAGCGGTAAAATGATGTGCCACAGCGTCTGGAAGGTGCTGCAGCCGTCCACCATGGCGGCCTCTTCGACCTCCCTGGGGATGCCCTTGAAATACCCGCGGGCCATCCAGGTGACCAGCGGCATGCAGATGATCAGGTGCGCCATCGCCAGGCCCAAACGTGTGTCGATGAGGCCCATGCGGTTCTCCATATAATACATGGGGAGCATGAGCACCGTCAGGGGCAGCATTTGGCTGATGAGCATGAACAGGGACAGCGCCTTGTTGCCGCGGAAGCGGAACCGCGCGAAGGCGTACCCGGCGCTGCCGCCCAGCAGCAGCGAGGCCAGGGCCGCGATGAGGCCCGTGACAAAGCTGTTGAGGAAGGCGCGGGGGATGGCGCTCTCGGTGAGCACCATCACGTAGTTTTGCAGCGTGGGCGCTTTCGGGATCCAGTGGGGCGGCTTGGCAAAGATCTCAACGGAGGGCTTCAGGGAGGTGCTGATGATCCATCCCAGCGGCATGAGCACCACCAGCACGGCGACGGCCAGCAGCACGTACGTGACCGCGTCGCCCAGGGCACGTTTTGTCTTTTTCGCGTTCATGGGTCAGTCCTCCTTGATCACAAATTTCACGTACAGGCCCGCGAAGACCATCGTGATCAGCAGCTGCATGACGGCGCTGGCGGCGGCGGAATTGATGTTCAGCACCTTGAACTGGTTGTACACCAGCAGCGACAGGGTGGTGGTGTTGTGCCCGCCCGAGGTCATGATCCAGATCAGCGAAAACTCGTTGATGGCCCACACCAGCGTCATCAAAATGCAGATGAAGCTGACGTCCTTCAGCAGCGGCAGCGTGATGTGGATGATCTTGTGCCACCAGGTGGCGCCGTCCAGATCGGCGCTTTCGTACAGGTCGGTGGGCAGCTGCTGCAGGCCCGCCGTCATCATCAGCATCACATAGGGCGCGCAGGCCCAGATCTGCACGATGATGACCGACAGCATGGCGTACTTCTGGCTGGTGAGCCAAGGGATGTCCTTGCTGATGAGGCCGATGCTGCGCAGGATGTGGTTGACCATGCCGCCGTCGGTGGTGAACAGCCATTTCCAGGCCGTGGCCTTCACCACGCCGGGAATGATCCACGCCACAAACAGCAGCCCGCGCCAAAAGCCCTTGAGCTTGACCGATTTGCGGTTGATGAGCAGCGCCAGGCCGAAGCCGATGAAAAACGAGCCGATGACCGTGGCCAGCGTCCAGTTGAGCGTGTTGACGATGGCCTTGGGGAACTGCGGGTTCTTGAACAGCTTCACATAATTGGTGAGCCCCGCGAACCCCTCTAAATTCATGGCGTTTTCGCTGAAGCTCATGGAAAAAATGTACCCCAGCGGGTAGAGGATCAGCAGCGCGGTCACCAGGACGCCCGGCAGCAAAAATGGGATCGCGCGCTTTTCATCCCGCGTGAGAAGAGTGTGTTTCATAGCGGACTCCTTTCGGGTTCCCCCTTTGCGCACGGGCGGCTGCAAAGTTGAGACGTTTGCCGCGCCGGCCGGGGGGCCGGGCTCTGCCTGGGGCAGGCCCGGCCCCTGCGGGCGCGGGAGGTTGAAAACGGGTGCGCCGGGGCTCTGTTAAGAAGCCAGCAGCGCGTTGATACCGGCGGTCATGCCCTCACAGGCGTCCTCCACGCTCATGCTGCCGGAAACGGCGTTCTGGACATACTCGTAGAGGATGGGCTCCATCTCGCTCCAGCGAGTGAACGCGGGCTCGGGACGGGAGTTGTTCAGCTGCTCGGCAAAGGGCTTCAGCACGTCCGTGGAAAACTTTTCGTCCTGGATGGACGTCTTGCTGGCCGGGAAGGACTGGGTGATGCGCGCCTGGTTTTCCGGCTCGATGAGATAGGCCAGGAATTTGGCGGCAGCGTCCTTGGTGGCGTCGTCGGCATTTTTGGCCATGGCCACGCACCAGCCGTTGGCCGTGGTGCAGCCCATGCCGTCGATGCCGGGGATGACGGCGGTGGCGTAGTTCAGCTCAGGATAATCGGCGTCCAGCGTGGCGGCGTCAAAGGGGCCGGTGAAGTTGAAGGCCAGCTCGCCCGCGCCGAAGGCCTCGCGCATGGTGGTGTTGTCGTACTCCAGGCTGCTGGGCGAGGCCTGGCCGTTCTGGATGGATTCCACGATGTTGCCCAGCGCGCTCTTGGCGGCGTCGCTGTTCAGCAGGCACTCGGTCTCGTCCGCGTTCAGCACGTCGCCGCCGAAGGTGTACAGCTGCTGCACCAGGCGGGTGGCGGCGTTGGCCTGGTTGCCCAAGGGCCACGCAAAGCCGTAGATGCCGTCGGCCTGCACCTTGTCGCACAGCTCCAGCATCTCGGCCCAGGTGGCGGGGAAGGTGTCGTAGCCATACTGCTTGAGGATATCCACGTTGTAGTAGATGCCGGAGCCGTCATAGCGGAAGGGCAGGCCGTAGGCCTCGCCGTCCACGCTGGTGATGTCCAGCGCCGCGTCGATGAAATCGTCCATGTCCACGCCGGCGGCGGCAGCGCGGTCATTCAGGGGCTCCAGCAGGCCCTTGTTGGCGAAGGGGGCCACGTCCGTGAGCAGGATGGTGAACAGCTCGGGCGCGCCCGTGGTGCTGATGGCCGTGGTGATCTTGTCCTTGTAGGTGTCCCAGTCGGTGATGACCAGGTCCACCTGGATATCGGGGTTGGCGGCCTCGAACTCCTCCACAAAGGCGCGGCTGGCCTCCTCGTCCCAGTTGGGCGTCCACCACTCGATGGTGGTCGCGGCGCCTGAGGCCGGGGCGGAGCCCGCGGTGGAACCGGCGGTGCTGGCACTGCTGGCGGGGCTGCCGCCGCAGGCGGCCAGCGTGAACGCCATGGCCAGGCACAAGACAAGTGCTACGATCCTGGTTGCTTTTTTCATTGTTTTGTCCTCCTTAAGATTTATCTTGCCGGGAGCGGCGGCCGTTATGCCGCGTCCCCGGTTTTCGGCCTGTCAAACGATTTCGCCGTCCAGCGCGCGCTGCAGCAGCACGCACAGGTTCAGCAGGCAGCGGGGCACGTGATACGCGCCCTTGAGGGCAAAGCCCTTGCAGTCGGCGCGCACAGCGCCGTCCCGCTGCAGCACGGCGAACCACTCGCCGTACTCCTTGTCGCGCAGGGCGCTTTCCACATAGTCCGCCATGCGCAGGAAATAGCGGTAATGATGTTCGTCCTGGTTGTGGATGGCACTGGCGGCCAGGGCGTACAGCCCCTCGGCCTGCACCCACCAGATCTTGTCGTCCCACGCCGCGGGGATGTCCCCGTACTGGTTGACGAGGAACGGCGCTTCGGGCACCGTGCGCTCCACGTCCACGTGCTGGTAAAAGCCGCCGTAGGCTTCGTCGTAGGCGCGGTCCAGCACCCAGTCCAGCACGGTGCCCGCCCGGCGCGCATACTCCGGATGGCCTGTCTCTTCGCCCGCGTGGATGGCGAACCACAGCGATTCCATGGTGTGGCCGGGGTCCACCAGGCGCCCCGCCCCTTCCAGCACGGGCTGCCCGTCCAGCGAGACCAGCTCGAAGGGCGCGGCCAGGACGTCGTTGGCAAAGACGTACAGCGAGCGGTGGACACAGTCCTCCAGCACGCGGCTGTAAGCGTTTTCAAACAGCTTGCGGCTTTCCAGCGCCACGATCAGCGTCATGAAGTTGAGCGCGTGCTTCTGCATGCCCGCGGGCACGCCCTCCATGCGCAGCACCGCCGGGTCCTGCACGTCCGCCAGCAATTGGCCGGTGAGGGTGCGGGCCAGGGCCAATTCGGCGGGGTCCTGGGCCTTGCCCGCGGCCACCAGGTATTCATACAGCCCCTTGACGGCGAAATGATCGGTGAACACGGAGGCAAAGCCCGTTTTCACGCTGCCGTCCCGCGCCAGCATTTGGGCAAAGCGCCCGCCGCCCAGTGCAAACGGCCCGTCCAGCTGGCGTCTGCCCACCTCGGCCAGATGCAGCCACGCCGGGTTTTCCCCGAAGGTGTTGCACAGCGCGGCAAAGGTATACATGGTGCGCCCCACAAACCAGCCGGGCTTTTCTTCGTCTGTGCGGCGGCCCTGGCGGTCGAAACCGCTGAAATAGCCGCCGCAGTCCCGGTCCTCCAGCCGCTGCTGCCAAAAGGGCACCACATCCTCGAATAATTGGGTGCGGAACCGCGCCAGCAGCGCGCGCAGCTC
>CATXYA010000130.1 GCA_958403605.1 uncultured Oscillospiraceae bacterium | reverse complement strand
CCCGGCCCAGCGCCCGCTTCAGCTCGCCGTAGCGCAGCACTTCCTTCTTCCACAGAAAAAACAAAATGTGCATCTTCCACTTGCCGTCGATCAGCGAAATGGCGTAGGCAAAGGGCCGCACGTCCACGCCGCGGCAGCAGTCCGGCTGTTCCATAATGCCACTCTCCTTTTGGGTAGTATCTATCAAAAAAGTGCGTTCTTACCAAAACAAATGTATCATGGTATGCTGGGCTTGTAAAGCAAAGGAGGAAAGAAAGATGCTCACCGATCCCATCACCGTCAACCAACTGCGGCTGAACAGCCGCCTCGTCATGCCGCCCATGGCCACGGGCAAGGCCGACGCCGCCGGGCATGTCGGCCCGCAGCTGTGCAGCTATTACACCGCCCGGGCAGAGGGCGCCGCCCTGGGCCTCATCATCACCGAGCACAGCTACGTCTGCCCCGTGGGCAAGGCGGGGCCGGGCCAGGTCTCCATTGCTGAGGACGGCGCGGTGCCCGGCCTGGCGCAGCTGGCGGCGGCCATCCGCGGCTGCGGCGTCCCCGCCATGGCGCAGATCAGCCACGCGGGCGGCGTGGCAAAGCCCGACGACGCGGCGCTGACGCCTCTGGCCCCCAGCGCCGTGCGGCTGCCCAATGCCGCGCCGGAGCGCCCGCTGCCCCGCGCCATGGAACAGGCCGACCTTCAGGTCGTGCCGGAGGCCTTTGCCGCTGCCGCCCGCCGGGCAAAAGAGGCCGGGTTCGACGGCGTGGAACTGCACGCGGCCCACGGCTATCTGCTGGACCAGTTCTATTCGCCCCTCGCCAACCGCCGCACCGATGCTTACGGCGGCACGCTGGCGGGCCGCCTGCGCCTGCTGCTGGAAACGGTGGAGGCCGTGCGCGGGGCGGTGGGCCGGCAGTATCCCCTGGCCGTGCGCCTGGGCGCATGTGATTACCGCGACGGCGGCGCCACCCCCGAGGACGGCATCGAAGCGGCCAAGGCGCTGGAGCAGGCGGGCGTGGACCTGCTGGATATCTCCGGCGGCTTCTGCGGCTTCACCTTTCCCGGCGCCCAGGGGCAGGGCTATTTCGCGCCGCTCACCCAGGCCATCAAGGAGGCTGTTTCCGTGCCCGTGCTGCTCACAGGCGGCATCGTGGACGGCGCCGCGGCCCGGCAGCTGCTGGAAGCAGGAAAAGCGGACCTCATCGGCGTGGGCCGCGCCCTGTTGAAGGACCCCGCCTGGGCCGTCAAAGCGGTACAAGAATTCCAATAATTGGGAAAATCCACGAAAAAACACGAACAAAAAGTTCGTGTTTTCCGGCAAAAGAACCAAAAGGGCGCGCCGCAAGAAAAAATCTTGCAGCGCGCCCTTCTGGGTGGTGATCGTTTTTTGTCAGGGACCAGGCAGGCCCGCGCTCCCCTGCTCCGTAGCGACGGCCACTGGCTATCGGTCCCGCCCCGAAAACGTCTGGACCCGCGCACCCTTTTCCCGTCAGCCGTCCTCCCGCGCCAATTCCGCCGCCGCCAGGTCCGCCGCCAGGTGCACCAGCTGCGGGCAGGGGCGCTTTTCGTAATACGCCGCCGTGCGCGCCTCGGCCTGGGGCGTGCCCTCGGGGGCGGCAAGGCCCAGCAGCTCCCGGCAGATGATGCTGCCGTTGGCCTCGCGGTACGCCGCCGCCAGCCGCTGCACCGCGGCATAGGTGCGCGTTTTCTCCGCGTGAGTGCCGGGTTGGCCGTATCCGCGCAGGGCACTGTAAACAAAGGTCATGCCGCACACCGCGCCGCACACCTCCCGCAGGCGGCCAAAGCCGCCGCCGAAGCCGCTCACCAGGCGCACCGCCGTCTCCAGCGGCACCCCCAGCTCTTCGGCAAAGGCCCCGGCCACGCTTTGGGCGCAGTTGTAGCCCTGGCGAAACAGCGCCTCGGCCTGTTCTCCCTTCGTCATGCCTGTGCCTCCAATAACGCAAAGCGTTCCACATCGAAGATGCCCCGGTCGGTCAGGCGCAGCGCGGGGATGACCGGCAGCGCCAAAAACGACAGCGTGATGAACGGGTCCACGTGGGAGGGGATGCCCATTCCGTGGGCCTTGGCCAGAATGTCCGCCGTGGCCGCCTGGATCTGCTCCCACGGCGCGCCGGACAGCAGCCCCGCCACCGGCAGCGGCACCTCGCCCAAAATTTTGCCGCCCGCCGCCAAGACGTAGCCGCCGCCCAAGGCCTGCAGATGCTCCATCGCCAGCAGCAGGTCGGCGTCGTTGTCCCCGGCGGCGATGAGGTTGTGGCTGTCATGGGCCACGGTGGTGGCAACGGCCCCGCCGCGGATGCCGTAGCCCTTCAGCGGGCACACGGCCACGTTGCCGTTTTTGCCGTGGCGCTCGGCCACGCACAGCTTGCTGTAAACGGCGTCCGGCGCAAACAGCCCGTCCCGCGTGGGCACCGTCTCATAGGCGTGACGCGTCACGATCTGCCCCGGCACCAGCTCGATGCAGTGTACCGGCCCTGCCGCGGGCAGCGCCAGCCGGGCAGGGGAAAGGGGCGCGGTGCGCACGGTGTGCAGCAGCGCGTCCGGCACCGGCGCCGCCGTCCGCCCGGCAAAGCAGTCCTGGGCGGGCACGCCATCCTTGTAGACGCCGCACACGTGCACGTCTTTCAAATCGTCCAGCAGCACCAGGTCGGCCCGGCGGCCCGGGGCCACGGCCCCCAGCTCGCCGTCCAGGCCGTACAGCCGCGCCGCGTGCCAGCTCGCCATGCACAGCGCGTCCTCCGGCGCCATGCCCAGCCCGATGGCCAGCCGCACGTTCCAGCGGATGTGCCCGTCCCGGGCGATGTCGTCCAAATGCTTGTCGTCGGTGCAGAAGGCGAAGCGCTCGGTGGGCAGCCCGCTCTCCAGCAGGCCCGTCACCAGCGCGGGCAGGTTGTGCGCCGCGCTGCCCTCGCGGATGAGGACCGCCAAGCCGGCCTCCAGTTTTTCCCGCGCCTCGGCAAAGGTGGTGCACTCGTGCTCGGTGGCGATGCCCGCCGCCGCGTAGGTCTGCAGCTCCTTCCCGGCAAGGCCCGGCGCGTGGCCGTCGGCCCGCCGCCCCGCGGCCCGGGCCGCGTCCAGCTTGTCCCCAATGGCCGCCTCGCCCGCCAGCACCGCCGGGTAGCACATCACCTCGCCCAGCCCCAGTACCCGCGGATGGCCCCAGAAGGGCGCCATGTCCGCGGCGGTAAAATCCGCGCCGCTGGTCTCAAAGGGGGTGGCGGGCACGCTGGAGGGCAGCATCACGTAAGTATTCAGCGGCAGGTCCTCAGTGGCGTCCAGCAGCCAGGAAACACCCGCCGCGCCGCACACGTTCACGATCTCATGCGGGTCGGCGATCAGCGTGGTGGTGCCCCAGGGCAGCACGGCCCGCGCCAGCTCAAAGGGCGCGGCCATGGTGGATTCGATGTGCAGATGCGCGTCCACAAAGCCCGGACACACAAACAGGCCCGTGCAGTCCCGCTCCACGGGGCCGCTGTAACCGCCCACGCCCGCAACGCGTCCCCCGGCGATGGCCACGTCCGCGGTGATGAACCGCCGGGTGAACACGTTCAGCACCTGCGCGTGCTTCAAAACAAGGTCCGGCGCGGCGCGCCCCGCCGCCACTTCCAGAAGCTGCCTGTCCATTTCCATCCCCGCTTCCTCCCATTTTATACAGATTGAACTCATTATAGCCTACCCCCGCGTCCGGGGCAAGGGCAGAAGGGATGGAGGAACATCAAATTTCCGTCAGCGCCGGCTTCGTCCCCGTCAGCCGCCGGTAGTACCACAGCGCCCAGATGCCCGTGACGGCGGCGGAGACGGCGTCCGCCGCCGGATGCGCCAGGGCCAGGCCCGCCAGGCCCCAGGCGTTGTTGAGCAGATAGAGCAGCGGCACCAGCAGCACGCCCTGCCGCAGGGCCGAGGTGAGGGAGGCCGCGGCGGCGCTGCCGGTGGCCTGCAAAAAGTTGGCCGCCAGGTAGTAAAGGCCGATGAACGGTCCCGTCAGCAGCAGATACCCCAAAAAGCGCTGGCCCAGCAGAGCGGCAGCGGGGTCCTGCAAAAACTGGCCCGTCAGCGGCCCGCGCACAGCCCACAGCACCAGTGTCAGGCCCGTGCCCAGGGCCGTGGTCAGCAGCGCCACCTTCCGCAGCACCTCCTTCAGCCGCGCCCAGTCGCGCCCGCCGTAGCAGTAGGCCAGCAGCGGCTGGATGCCCATGCAGATGCTCATCTGCACCATCGTCACCAGCATGAGGGCCTTGCCGGCGGCGCCCATGGCGGCCACGGCGGCGGTGCCGTGCGGCACCAGCAGGCGGTTGCTGAAGGTGTCCGCCAGCCCGCTCAGCGCCGTGCTGATGGCGTTGGGCAGCCCCAGCGCCAGGATGGTCCCCAGGGCCCGCCAGCCGCGGGCGTAGCGTGGATGCAGCTCGATGGCGCAGCGGTCCCGCCGGCGCGCCCCATGCAGCAGATAGTACCCCACCGCCGCGCCGTTGCCCAGCACCGTGGCGATGGCGGCGCCGCCCACGCCCCATTTCAGCACCACGATGAACAAGGGGTCCAGCGCGATGTTCAGCAGCGTGGACAGCATGCTGCCCGCCAGCCCGGCCTTGATCTCGCCGCGGCCGCGCAGGACGCCGTTCAGGCTGTGGTTCAGCAGAATGACCGGCGCCCCGGCGGCGATGACCAGCACATAGCTTTTGGCCGCCTCCCAGGTGTCGGCGTTCGCGCCCAGCAATCGCAGCAGGGGATCGCAAAGCAGCCAGCCCCCGGCGGCAAATGCGGCCCCCAGCCCCAGGCTGGCCCACACGCACAGCGCGCTGTCGCGGCGCGCCTGGCTCTGGTTTTTCTGCCCCAGCGCCTGGGCGGTCACCGTACAGCCGCCGTTGGCGATCATCGTGCCCACGGCCATGAGCACCGAGAACACCGGCGCCGCCAGCGAGACGGCGGCCACCAGCGAAACGTCCCCCAGCCAGCCCACAAAATACAGGTCTGCCATGTAGTACAGGATCATCACCATGTAACAGATCACGGACGGGACGCTCAGGGAAACAATGGCCTTCCAGGCCGGCTTTTGAAAAACAGAACGGGTCTCCATCATGTCACTCCCTTAAATAAAATACACATGTTGCTTTTCTTTCTTGTGTATATTATAATGGCGGGGAAGATGGGGAACAACCAGCAATGTGCCGCAAAGTGAAACATCGGCGACACTTGCGCCCCCGCGTGTTGAAAAACGGAAAAAAGGGAGGCTTTTTCATGAAGACCGACGCGCGCGTGCGTTACACCCGCATGCGCATCCAGGAGGCGTTTTACACCTGCCTCGCCCAAAAGCCCGTGGACAAGATCACGGTGAAGGAGCTGTGCGAGATGGCCGAGATCAACCGCGCCACCTTCTACAAGCACTACGCCGACCCCTTCGACCTTTTGGAAAAGCTGGAGCAGGAGACGCTGGACGAGCTGCGCCGCGCCATCGCCGCGCCCAACAACGAGGACACCGTCCTGGTGACGGCGGTGCTGGGCGCACACGGCGAGCGCCAGTCGCGCTGCGCCCTGCTGGCGTCGGATCACGGCGATCCCCGCTTTTCGATCCGCATGGCCCAGCTGCTCTACCAGCGCTTTTTCGCCAGCATCGCCAAAAGCCTGCCCCACTGCAGCCAGGAGGAACAGGCCGCGGCCTATGAGTTCGTCACGGGCGGCAGCGGCAATCTGCTGGCCCGGTGGCTGCAGGACGGCATGCAGACCCCGGTGGAGACCCTTGCCGCCCGCATCAGCGCGTTCAGCGACGCCTTTTTAACAGGCTACGCCCAGCAGAAAGCTTAAGGGGTGCCCTGCCTCTTGAGAAGGGAAGGCGCGGGCGCGCCCTCTTGGGAGACGTTTCTGGGCGCCCCCTCATCCGCCTCATTGCATTCGGCACCTTCCCCCACCGGGGGAAGGCG
>CATXYA010000129.1 GCA_958403605.1 uncultured Oscillospiraceae bacterium | reverse complement strand
AAGGCAGCTCCAGAAAAGGCAAGGTGGCGCATGGAAAAGGAAGTCCCTTTTTACAAGATGATCTACAATAAAATCGTCAACCGCATTTTGGTGGGCCTGTATCCCAAGGGATACCAGCTGTCCTCCGTGCAGAAGATCCATACGGAGTACAAGGTGGGATACACCAGCATCCGGCACGCCATGCGCTTATTGCAGCAGGAGGGGTTCATCCAGCTGGAAGAGCGCAAGCGGCCCCTGGTGGTTTTTGACGAGCAGTCCTCCCATGGCCGGG
Source organism: uncultured Oscillospiraceae bacterium (assembly GCA_958403605.1). Classification (GTDB taxonomy): domain Bacteria; phylum Bacillota; class Clostridia; order Oscillospirales; family Ruminococcaceae; genus Ruthenibacterium. Next base: position 5,655 of record CATXYA010000129.1, on the reverse strand, counting down.
AACTGCGTTTACGGGTGTTTTTATCCCGTTACCAAACGCATTTGGACTGTTACCGCGCGATTCCGTGCCTGCTCCCGGGGCTTGTTTTATTGGGGGCGCGGCGGTGTACGCCGCCGCTGCTGGACGCCTTGGAGGCGCTGTGCACCCAATCCGCAGAGCGGTTTACCACCCGCAGCGACCTTTTGGTGCTTGCCTATACATGGCAGGCGCTGGTGGTGCAGCAGGCGGACAACGAATTGGCGGCGGACCTTTTTTTGCAGATCCGTGGCTTCGATGCTCTGCGTTTTATCGTGATGCCGCCGGAAGAACTGATGCCCGGCGAAGCGCGGATGACACTGCGGTATCTCCGTCATTGGACGGAACTGCTGCGCCGGGGCGCCCTGGACGATCTGCACACCTTGGTGTCCATCTTCTGCCAAAATGCAGTGTGCAGTTTGGAGCGGTCCTTCCGCTCCCTGCAGAGCCTGCCGGAGCTGAAAGAAGTGCAGCAGGTGGAATTTTCCTGGTATGTGCGTCAATCGCCGACGCCGCTTTATAAAAAGATCGCCTATGACCTGCTGCGCACTGTGCATTTGACGGGCATGCAGCCGGGCGACGGCTTCCCTTCGGAGGCGGCGTTGATGGAACAATACGGTGTGGCTGCTGTTACCGTACGCGGGGCCGTGGCGCTTTTGAACAGCTTGGGGGTAGCACAGACGGTAAACGGTGTGGGCACGATCTTCACCGGGAGCTGCACGGCTGTTCCCGAGGCGCAGTTCTATTTGCAGGAGGGCCGGGAGAGCTTGGAAGTTTTAACTGGCTGCGGCCGTGCGCTGGCCTTGGCTGCAGCGCAGCAGCTGCCCCCGGAGGCTGCCGCCGCCCTGCGGGCGGGAGCCGGGCTTTACCGGGAACGGGAGGGGCTTCTTTTGTGGCTGCTGCGGCAATTTGTCGAGGCACTGCCCGTCCGCGCGCTGGAAAATGTATTTGACCAGCTGGAGGTGCGCTACCTCTTTGGTCTTTATGTCAGCGGCCTGCCGGGACGCGCCGGGCGCCAGGCACGGTCCGCGGAGCTTTATGAACAAGTGTGCCGCTGTTTGACGCTGTTGGAAACAGGAGATGGCGAAGCATTTGCCGCCGGTATTGACGCATTGTGTCAAAGGCGGGGCAGGGAACTGTACCGGCAGTTGGCGGCGCCGGCCAGCTGTGCAGCACGGGCGAAATAAACAGGAAAAGCGCCCCGCATTGGACTGTACTCCAAAAAAGGGTGCCAAAGAAATTCTCCATAGCGGCGTTGTCATAAGGGTAACTGGGGTTGGACAAAGAAGGCCGGAAGCGGTCCTTTTCGCTTGGTTATTTTGGCGCGTGATGATTTCTTTGATCTGTTTGAGCGTCAAGCCATAGCTTTCTGCTATTTCACGGTTCGTTTTTTCTTTCGCTTTTCGCTGGAACACCTCTTCACTCAGAATTTCCACATTGGTATATGCTCTGGACATATCAAAACTTTTGTATATGATTTCTGAAACAACAGGAGGTGTTTTTTTCTCTCTTTTTTAGGGATTGATCCACAATAGACATGGGGCCGTTTTTTGGCCGAACCCAGCAATTGACGTTTGTCGGAAGTGGGGAGATATGGTATAATAACCTCATGGCGTTGCCAAAATCAAAGATTTTGACGCCTGAGAGAACATTGAACCCTGCAAAACCGCAGAGCTGGGGTTTTATTGCCGGAACCTGCGCGTGTTCTACACGCGTAGGCGCAATAAAATTCTTGCGTAGCAAGAAATCGGCTTGCCCGCTTTTTGCAAAAAAATGTCAGCCTTTGGCTGGCAAGGGCTGGCGGCTTTGTTGTGGCCGCTGCGCGGCAAACAAATATGATTCATAAAGAGGCGGTAAAATGGCGATCCCCAAGCAGATCGAACAGGTTTTGATGAAGGTCCAAAAACCGGGGCGGTATACCGGCGGCGAGCCGGGCGGTGTTTATAAAGAAAAGGAGGAGCTGGACCTGCGGTTCGCCTTCTGCTTTCCCGATACGTATGAAGTGGGCATGTCGTTTTTGGGCATGAAGATCTTGTATGAGATCTTGAACGCCCGGGAAAACATCTGGTGCGAGCGCGCCTTCATGCCCTGGGTGGATATGAAGCGCGAGATGGAGGAAAACGGCATCCCGCTGTACGCGCTGGAGAGCAAGGACCCGTTGCGGGACTTCGACGTGGTGGGCTTCACCCTGCAATACGAGCTGTCGTACTCGAACATTCTGGCGATGCTGGACCTGGCGGGCATTCCGCTGCTGGCGGCGGAGCGGGACGATGCGGCGCCGTTCATCGTGGCGGGCGGCCCCTGCGCCTGCAACGGCGAGCCTTTGGCTGATTTTATCGACCTGTTCATGCTGGGCGAAGGGGAAGTACAGCTGCCGGAGGTGTGCGACACCATCCTCGCCGGGCGCAAGGCGGGGCTTTCCAAGCGTGAGATCCTCAAAAACTGCGCCCAGATCCCCGGTGTGTACATCCCCTCGCTGTACACGGTGGCCTATCTGCCGGACGGCCGCATCGAGGCCATCACGCCGCAGGAGGGCGCCCCGGCCGTGGTGACAAAGGCCATTATCCCGGACATGAACAGCCAGCCGCTGCCCACGAACTTTGTGGTGCCCATGATCGGCGCCGTGCATGACCGGGCACAGATCGAGGTGCTGCGCGGCTGTGTGCGCGGCTGCCGCTTCTGCCAGGCGGGCTTTTTGTACCGCCCCATGCGCGAGCGGGACGCGGAGATGCTGAGCAGGGCCGGACAAACCCTGTGCGAGAACACGGGTTATGACGAGATCTCGCTGACCAGCCTTTCCACCAGCGACCACAGCCAGCTGGAAACGCTGCTGGACGACATGCTGGAATGGACGCCGCAGGAGCACGTGAGCATGTCGCTGCCCAGCCTGCGGGTGGACAATTTTTCGGAGAGCCTGGTGGAAAAGACCAGCCGTGTGCGCAAAAGCGGTCTGACGTTCGCCGCCGAGGCGGGCACCCAGCGCCTGCGGGACGTCATCAACAAAAATGTTACCTGGGAGGAGATCGAGCGCACGTCGAAGCTGGCGTTCGGCGCCGGATACACCTCTGTCAAGCTGTATTTCATGATGGGTCTGCCCACTGAGACCATGGAGGATATCGAGGGCATCGCCGAGACGGCCCAGCGCATCGTGGAGCTGTATTACGCCAACCCCGACCACCCCAAGGGCAAGGGCGTGCAGGTGTCCATCAGCGTGGCGTGCTTTGTGCCGAAGCCGCACACGCCGTTCCAGTTCGTGCCGCAGGACACGCAGGAGCAGCTGCGGGAAAAACAGCAGCATCTGCTGCACAGCGTGAAGAGCCGCAAGATCAGCGTCAGCTATCACGACAGCAAGACCAGCTTTTTGGAAGCGGTGTTTGCCAAGGGTGACCGCCGTTTGGGCAAGGTGTTGCTGGAGGCCTACCGCCGCGGCTGCTATTTTGACGGCTGGGAAGAGCATTTCCATTACGACACCTGGATGACGGTATTCCAGGACCTGGGGCTGGACCCGGAGTTTTACGCCAACCGCCCCATCGCGCTGGATGAGGTGACGCCCTGGAGCCATATGGATTACGGCGTCAGCAAGGAGTATCTGGTGCGGGAGTATCAAAAGGCGCTGGCGGCCCAAACGACGTCGCCGTGCAACCGCGCCTGCTCGGGCTGCGGCGCCAATCACTTGTTGGGAGGGCCCTGCTTTGACTACCATTAGACTGTGGTTCACCAAGACCGGCGAGGCCGCTTACATCTCACTGCTGGATCTGCAGCGGGTGATGCAGCGGGCGTTCAAGCGTTCCGGGCTGCCCGCGTGGTATACGCTGGGGTTCAACCCCCACATCTATATGACGTTTTCCGCGCCGCTGGCCTTGGGGCAGGAGAGCCTGTGCGAATCGCTGGATTTCAAAAGCGAGGCCGAGGGGTACGACTGGCACGCCGCGGAGGCGAAGCTTTCCGCCTGCCTGCCGCAGGGCATCGAGGTGGTGAAGCTGGAACCGGCGCAGATGGACCCCGCCCGCATCGCCTATGCGGTGTATGAATGGCAGGCCGCGCCGGAAAAAGCCGCCGCGGCCAAGGCTGCTTTTGACCGTTACAACGTGGCCGGGCAGGCGCTCATTATCAAAGAGGGAAAGCGCGGCAAGAAAAAAGAGCTGGACCTCAAGGAACACCTGCGGGAGATCCTTTACAAGGAACAGCCGGAGGGCTTGAAAGCAAAGGTGACGCTGCCCGCGGGCGGCACGCTGACGCTGAACCCCATGCTGCTGGTGCGCTGGTTGTGCGAAGACGGCGCCTTGGAACCGGGGGACATCCGCATTTTGCGCACCCGGCTGCTGACGGCGGAAAAGGAAATTTTTTGCTGAGCACCCCTTGCAAACAGGGGCGGAACGTGGTATTATATTTTAGCGTTATGCCGCTGCGCCAACAGCGGGGTTAATGTGTAGCATTAAACGGGCAGTCCTCTGCCGGCGCTTCGTGCCGGGTATGAATGTCACATAAACATGGAGGAATGAAAGCATGGACGCAATGAAAGTATTTACCGACGGGCTCTTGAAAGAAGAGCCGCCCAAGTTCAACGTGGGCGACACTGTGCGCGTTTCCGTTCGCATCAAAGAGGGCGAGCGTGAGCGTATCCAGGCCTTTGAGGGCACCGTGATCGCGAAAAAGCACGGCGGCATCGCCGAGACCTTCACCGTGCGTCGCTCTTCTTACGGCGTCGGCGTGGAGCGCGTTTTCCCGATCCACTCCCCGTTCGTGGAGAAGGTCGAGGTCGTGCGCAAAGGTAAAGTTCGCCGCGCGAAGCTGTTCTATCTGCGCAGCCGCACCGGCAAGGCCGCCAAGGTCAAGCAAGAACTTCGATAAGCTTTCGGAGAGAGGGACAATGCAGATTGTCCCTTTTTTTGTTATCATGAAAAAAGCAGCGGTCATTGCTGCAGGGAAGGAGGCATCACCATGGAGGAACAGAAAAGCCGGGCGCGGGATATTTTTGAATGGTATGACGCGCTGGTGTTTGCCCTGGCCGTCGTGGTCGTGCTCTTTTTATTCGGTGCGCGCATCATCACCGTTTCCGGTTCCTCGATGGTGCCCACGCTGCAGGGCGGAAACCATGTGCTGGTGCAAAGCATGTTCTATCAGCCGAAGCGGGGCGATATCGTGGTGGTGGACGGCTACAGCGCCTACGGCGACCCCCTCATCAAGCGCGTCATCGGCGTGGGCGGCGACGTGGTGGACATCGATTTTGCCACTGGGACGGTCACGGTGAACGGAGAATTGCAGGAAGAACCCTATATCTCCGCGCCCACCACCCTGCGCTTTGATCTGGAGTTCCCGCTGACGGTGCCCGGGGGCACGTGTTCCTCATGGGGGACAACCGCCCCAATTCCAAGGACAGCCGCTCCTCTGAGATTGGCTGCCCGGACGAACGGGAGCTTTTGGGCCGTGTTTTGCTGCGGGTCTCACCGCTGAACCGATTGGGGAAAGTCGTATGAGTGAAAATATCAACCATCAGCAGATCCACTGGTTTCCCGGCCACATGATGAAGACCCTGCGGGTGATGGAGGCCAGCGTGCGCCAGGTGGACGTGGTACTGGAGCTGCTGGACGCGCGCATCCCGCGCAGCAGCCTCAACCCGGAGATTGAGCGCATCGCCCA
>CATXYA010000128.1 GCA_958403605.1 uncultured Oscillospiraceae bacterium | reverse complement strand
ATCCCTTGCGGATCAGCACATGGCGCAGCAGGCCCCGGCCCGTGCGCTCGTCGAACACGGGCACGCGGAAGCTCTGGGCCAGCCGGCGCACGCTGGCGAGGATGCGCCCGGCGTCCGCGTCCTCCAACAAACAGTCCTCCACCGGGACCAGCTTGTGGCTGCCCGGTTCATACGTGCCCGAGACCACAGCGCCGCGCGGCCCGGCGCCGAAGGCGGCCTGCACCTTGCAGCGGTAATGCACGGGCTGTTCCATGCCCAGGATAGGGGACACGGGGCCGAACTTGCCCAGCAGCTGCTCTGCCCGGCGCTGTTTTTGCGCCAGCTGCTGGGGATAGGGCAGCGCCAGCAGCTGGCAGGCGCCGCACCGCTTGCTGACGGGGCAGGAAAAATTCAGTTCCTTCATCATATCACCGTTTTCCTTGTATCAAGGCTGCTCCGTCCCCACAAGCGGAGAGGAGGCCTGGCTGGGGGCGCTGATTTTCGGCGGCCAATGGCCGCCGCTACGGAATAAAGGGCAGGCCCGCGGGCGCCCCCTCATCCGTCCGGCGCTTCACGCCGTCCGCCTTCCCCCACCGGGGGAAGGCGATTGTTTTTCCTTGCATTCGCGGAAAAACAACGTAGCTGTACGCAAGCGTAAAAAGAGTAACAACCGTAAAGTTTTTAGCAAGTAGAAGCAGGGCGGCTTGCCGCCCGCGTTTCCGTTCCCCGCCCGCGGTCAGGCGTCGCTCTTCCCGGTGAGGGGGCCTTTCCCGGCGCGCAGGTAATGGGACAGCACCCCCGCGAACCAGAGGGGCAAAATCAGCCCTTTCAAAATGCTGGAAAGGGTGATGGCCCACCACACGCCGTTGAGCCCCAAGGCCGTGGCCGAGAGCGCCAGCGCCAGGGGGATGCGCGCCGCGTTGAGAATGACCGAGAGCACGGTGGGAGGCAGGGGCCGCCCCATGCCCTGGAACGCGCCGCCCACCACGCTCTCCATGCACATAAACAGCTGGGAAAGCCCCAGGATGCGCAGATAATCCACGCCCATGGGCAGCACGGCGGGGTCGGGGATGAAGATGCGGAACAGCGTCTGCGGGAACAAAATGAGCACCAGCGAGGTGCCCACGCCCCACAGGGACATCAGGCCGAAGGCGCTCCACACACCGCGGCGGATGCGCTCGCGCTTGCCCGCGCCGAAGTTCTGCGCCACAAAGGCGTTCACCGCCGTGGCAAAGCCGTCCGCCGTCATCCAGGAGATGGACTCGATTTGGCTGCCAACCTTCTGCACGGCCACGGCGTCGTCGCCCCAGCCGGCAATGAGCCGGGCGATGATCATCGAGAGGCTGGAAAAGAAAATGTTCTGCAAAGCCACCGGCAGGCCGATGCGCAAAATGCCCTCCCAGGAGGCGCGCTGGGTGCGCCGCCACAGCTTCACCCGCGGGAAAAGCACCTGCTCCTGCCGCGCGGCCCACAAAAACAGCGCCGAGACGATGGCCTGCGCCAAAACGGTGGCCAGCGCCGCCCCGGCCACGCCCAGCGCGGGGATAGGCCCCAGGCCGAAGATGAACAGCGGGTCCAGCACGATATTGACGGCCAGGCCCACGGCGGTGGCGCGGAAGGTGACGACGCTGTTGCCCATGGCCGTAAAGATGCCCGTGAACGTCTGGTTCAAAAACGAGAACACCAGCCCGGCGGCCACGATGAGGAGATAGGCGCGGGCGTCCGCCACCACCTGGGCCTGATTGAGCCGGAAAAAGCCGATGAGGGGCTTGTTGAAGACGAGATAGAGTGCGGTGCACAGCACCGTCAGGCCCAGTGTCATCTGCAAAGCCGCGGCGGTAAAATCCGCCGCGCTGCCGCGGTCGTCCGCGCCCAGGGCGTGGGCGGCCTTGACCTGCCCGCCCATGCGGGGGATAGCCGCCAGCCCGTTTGCCAGCCAAAGGTACATGCCCGCCGCACCCACGGCGGCGACGGCCCCGCTGCTGACGCGGCCGATCCAGATCATATCGGTCATGTTATAGGCCATTTGAATGAGCGAGGTGCCCATGATGGGAAACGCGAGCTTGGCCAGGCTGGGCACGATGCGCCCGTTTAAAAGGTCTACTTGCTGCACTGTAAAAAAACTCCTTACAACATCTTTTTCTTTTTGAAATAGAACAGCTCCGCCGCCACCACCAGAATACAGCCCAGTACCACGGCGGGGTAGCCGTAGGGCGAGCGGAACGCCAGCATGGCGGGGAAGTTCATGCCGTACCAGCCCGCCACCAGCGTCAGCGGCAAAAAGAGCGTGGTCACCACGGTGAGCACCGTCATGATCCTGTTCTGCTGCACGTCCATCTGCGATTGGTACAGCTCCCGCAGCTGCAAGAGATATTCCCGCAGGGCTTCCACGTGATCGTGCAGCCGTTCGGCGCGCCCCGTATACCGCTGCCAGGCCGTCCGCTCGTCCTCCGTCAGATGGCGGCCCAGGTCGGCCTGCATCTCGTCGCCTAAATCCGTGAGCTGCTCATAATAGGCATGGTAGGCGGAAATCGTTTTGCGCTCCTGCAGCAGCGCGCGGGGAAAATGCTGGGGCGTATGGACCAGCAATTCTTCTTCCAGCTTGCCCAGCCGCTCTTCCAAATGCTGCAGCACCGCCGCGTCGCCCGCGGTCAATAATTCCAGCAGCACCAGCAGCAGCCCGGCGGGGGTGGGCGGGTCCAGGACGGCGGCAAAGCATTGTTCGGCCAGAGGGCCGAGGCGCGTCTCGCCCTCTTCCGCCACCAAAAACAGCCGGCGGCCCATAAGATAAAACCCGAAGCGCAGCGGCCCACCGCCCTTGCCCGCCAGATGGCGCGGCACGCGCACCGTGCCGAAAATACATTCCCGGAAAGGCTCCGCCTTACAATATTGAATGGTCTGCAGGCCGCGGCAAAAGGCCGCTTTGCGGGGCAAAGGCGCTTCCAGGGCAGCGAATTCCGGGGCGGACAGCACCAGCAGCTCACAGACTGCCTGCTCAGGTGCGGGGCCCTGCGCCCACGTGCCCGCGGCGTCCAGCCAGGATGTCATCATAACGTTTCTTCCTCTCTCATTGCGCCGCCGCCTCAGCAGCGGCGGTGACCGGGGCGCTGTCCGGCAGCGGCATCAAAAGGCGCAGCTGAAACCAGCCGTCCTCCACGCGGTAATCCAGCTGGGCGCGGTGCCGCTGGGCGTAGGAGACGATGTTCTGTGTGCCATAGCCATGGCCGGGGCGCTGGGCGGCGGGATACCCTTTTTCATCAAAGCGGATATTGCCGCCGCAGGTGTTTTCCAGCTTCAGCAAAAACTGCTGCCGCTGGACGCCGCCGGTGAGGCGGATCGCCCGCGGCATTTGCGCGGGCAAGGCCAGACAGGCGTTGGACGCGTTTTCCAATGCGTTGGAAAGCATGACTGCCAGCTCTGAAAAATCGTCCAGCGTCTCCGGCAGCTGCATTTTGTACGTGAAATCGATCCCCGCTGTCTCGGCCAGCGCCGCGTAGTAAGAGAGCACGGCGTCGACAAGGGGCTGGCCTGTCTCCCGGCACAGCTGGTAAGAACGCAAGGTGCCCTCCATGTTTTTTGACATCGAGGCCAGCGACGCCTTCATGCCGGCGAGGTCGCCCTGCTCCAAGCAGGCCGTCTGGATGCGCAGATAATGGCGCAGGTCGTGCTGGATCTGCTGCAGCTGTTCGTTCATCAGACGCATGGTCTCCGTGTGCTTCTTGAGAGAGGAGAGATGCACTTCCAGCACGGCGGCCTCGGCCTGCATTTCGTACTGCTTTTGCAGGCTGCACAGGACAAAGTAGAAAAACACATAGACGCTCACCACACAAAAGCACAGGGCCAGCGCCACGGGCCGCAGCGACGGATCCTCGTACAAGGGGCCACGCAGCCGCATCACATAGAGCAGGATCACGCACATCAGCAGCGGGACGGCCATCATCCACAGCCATTTCCGGCGCTGTACCTCGCGCTGGACCTGCAGCAGCGGACGGCGCAAAAACAAGACCAGCAAGGCGGCGGTGATGAAAAAGCTCACCAGCTTGGTCAGCACATGCCCCAGCCCGGCCTCCGGCACCAGAATGCCGCAGACCGTATCGCTGACGAAGGTGAAGATACAGGCCGTCGTATAGGTGGACAGGATCTCCAGCAGGGGATAGCGGGCGGCCGTCAGGCTGAAGGTGACAAGCGCGGCAATATGGAAGAACATGATGTGCATTTTGGTGCTGTCGCTGACGCCGTACACCGCAAAAAAAACGGCGCTGGCCCCCGTCAAAAACAGCAGGAACAGCGGGATCACCACCCGCATCACCCGGGCGGGAAAGCGCCATTCCAGCGTCAGCACCGCCACACAGAGAAAGCTCAGCAGCCCCGTGAGGATAGAGCTGACTGCGCTGTAAACTTCAAGAGAGAACATGAGATATTCGACCTCCCTTTTTTGTCCGTGCGTTCTTTAATGTACGGCGGCTTGCTCCAGCAGCCAGACGCTTTCCACATGCCGCGTGCGGGGGAACAGGTCCACCGGGCGCACGGCGGCGGCGCGGTAGCCGTTTTGCGCCAGCCAGGCCGCGTCACGGGCGGCGGTGGCGGCGTTGCAGCTCACCATCACGATGCGCCGCGGCACCATTTCCACCACCGGGGCCAAAGCGGCGGGGCCGCAGCCCTTGCGCGGCGGGTCCAGGATTACCACATCGGGCCGCAGGCCACGCTGCGCCAGCTCCTTGGCCGCTTTGGCGGCGTCGGCGCACAAAAACTCCGCGTTGTCCAGCCCCATGCGGGCGGCGTTGGCGCGGGCGTTCTCCACGGCCTGGGGCACCACCTCCACACCGATGAGCTTTTGGCAGCGGCGGGCCAACGAGAGGCCGATGGTGCCCGCGCCGCAGTAAAGGTCCAGCAGCGTCTCGCCGCCCGTCAGCCCGGCCATGCGCCCGGCCTCGGCATACAGCTGCTCGGCCCCGCGGGTGTTCACCTGATAGAACGAGAGCGGGCTCAATTCCACCGGCACGCCGCTCATGGCGTCGGCCAGCAGGCCCGTGCCATACAGGGGAATACACGCTTCACCCGTGATAACGTTGGTGTCCTTGGTGTTGACGTTGCACACGATGCTGTCCACTTCGGGGTGGGCCTCCACCAGGCGGCGGCAGAATTCCTCCTGCCGCGGCAGTTTGCGCCCGTTGCACACCAGGCAGCACAGCACCTTGCCCGTGGTGACGGCGTGGCGCAGGTAGATGTGGCGCACCAGGCCCCGGTGCTGCTCCTCGTCGTAAACCGGGATCTTGAGCGCCGTCAGCAGGCGGCAGACAGTCTGCGTGATCTCGTTCAGCAGCGCCGGCTGCAGCTTGCAGTCGGTGCAGGGCAGCACGCGATGGCTGCGGGGCGCGTAGAAGCCCGCCTGCACACGGCCCGCGCCGTCCACCGTCAGCGGATACTGCACCTTGTTGCGGTAGCGGTCCGCGCTGGGGGAGGGCAGGATGGGCAGCACCTCGGCGTCCAGGCCCCCCAGGCGGCGCATGGCGTCCGCCACGAAGGTGTGCTTCGCCGCCAGCTCGGCCTCGTAAGAGAGATGCCGGAACTGGCAGCCGCCGCACTTGCCGTGCAGCGGGCAATCGGGCGCGATGCGGCCCGGCCCGGGCCGGTGCAGCTGCTGCACGATGCCGAAGGCATGGGTTTTGCACACCTTTACGATGTGCGCCGTCACCTCGTCGCCCACGGCGGTGAAGGGCACAAAGACCGCCTGGCCCTCATAGCGCCCCACGCCGTTGCCGTCGCTGGACAGCGCGGTGATCTGCAGCGGGACGCGGTCGTTTTTCTGGATGGCCATCACTGTTCTCCTTGCTTGGCCGGCTGCTCGGCCTGCTTTTTTTGATTCAGACTGGCCAGGTAGCGGCTGGGCGGCACGCCCTTGGCCTTTTTGAACACGCGGGAAAAATAGAACTGGTCAAAAAAGCCGACGGAGACCG
>CATXYA010000127.1 GCA_958403605.1 uncultured Oscillospiraceae bacterium | reverse complement strand
CCCCGGTGGGGGAAGGTGGCTGATGCGCAGCATCAGACGGATGAGGGGGCGCCCATGGGCCTTTCCGGCTCCTGCTGCTTCAAGATTTTCCGTAGAAGGTGAACCCGCCCTTGCCGCGCGCCTTTGTCTCATACAGCGCGGCGTCGGCGTTGCGGTACAGATGGGCAAAGGTGGCGCCGTCCTCGGGGCACAGGGCTACGCCGATGCTGGCGGACATCTGCCAGCAGACGGCATCGTCTTTGCACACCGTTTGCAGGGTGGAGGATAACTCCCGCGCCTTTTCCTGCGCCCAAGCGGCGTCGGCAATGGGGACAAAGGCGGCAAACTCATCGCCGCCGACGCGGCCCAGCAGCTCCTGCGGGCCGAAGCTCTGGCGCAGCAGCCCGGCAAAGGTACGCAGGCAAAGGTCGCCGAAGGCGTGGCCGAACTGATCGTTGGCCAGCTTGAACTTGTCGATATCCATCATGAAAAAAGCGTAGCGGCCCGGCTGCTGCTCCAGCAGGCGAACGATGGCGCGCTCGGTGGCCGTTTTGGTGGCCAGCCCCGTCAGGCCGTCCGTCTGCGCCTCCTTGCGGATCTGCTGTTCCTTGCGCTTTTCCGCGTCGATGTTTTTGCGGTAAGAGAAAATGTGGACCGACTGGTCCTCTTCCAGGAAAAAGATGTGGACGTCGATGCGCATCCAGTAATAGCGGCTGCCATCCTCGGAGATCATGAAAGCATATTGGAGATGGTCGTTGTCGCGTTCATATTCCCGCAGGATGTTTTCCGGGGAAAAGGTGCCGACGTATCCGGCGCGGAATTCTTCCTTGATCTGCTTTTCGGCAATGACGCGCAGCGCGTCGCTGTAGGGCAGGCCCTTGGCACCCAGGCTGGCGAAATAGTCCGCCGTGCGCTGGTTGGCGACGCAGTTTTTGGTGATGTTGAGCTCATAGATATTGTCATACATCTGCTCGGTGGCTTTTTGGAACATCTGCTGGCGCTCCTGTGACAGGGTGGTGATCTGCTGATTGAATTTGCGGATCAGGGACGCCACCATCACCAGCACCACCGCGATGACGGTGATGATCAGCAGACAGGTCTGCCAGATATGCCGCCGCAGCTGGGCCAGCAGCGGCCCGGTGTTTTGCTCCACCACCAGATGCCACGACAGCTCGGGGACATAGCATGTCACCAGGTAGCTGTGTGCGTCCGGTTCGTCCGGGGCGCCCGTCCAAATACCTTGGCTGGCCTGTTCCTCCTGCCAATCCAGAATTTCCGCCCGCACGGCCTCGTGGCCGGAGAGGGCGAACCAATCCACCGCCTCATACCCCGTGTGCGAGGTGGAGATCTGGATGGCGCCGTTTGCATCCAGCAAAAAGGCCTGGACGCCGAACTCGCTCTCATAATTCTGCAGCAGAGCTTTCAGTGAGTCGATGCGCATGCCGACGCCCACGACACCCAGCGTCTCGCCCGCCGCGCCGGGGATCTTGCAGTTGACGAACACGGTGATGGCGTTGCCCGCGCTGTGTACCTCATCGTTGTCCACATTGATGCCGTATTCTGCGCCGGAGGCCAGCAGCTCATAGTACCACACATTTTCCGGGTCATCCTCGCGCAGCACCCGGTCCAGCCCGTCGAAGTTGTAATAGCGCCCCGTGGCGGTGGACACCAGGAACACAGAGTCGAAGCCGTACTTTTCCTGATAAGCGCGCAGATAGGTCTGGATGGTGGCGATGTAAGCGTCGTCCTGCAGATGGGCGGCCTCCACGGCGAGGTGGTCGCGCAGCAGACTGTCGTGCGCCATAGTCAGCGAGACGTTGACCGGCTTATTGAACAGTGTGGAGATCTCATGATAAATGCCGTCCGCCGTCAGGGTGGATACCTGCTCAATGCTGGACACAGAGGACTGGTAATTCGCCCGGTAGCCCAGCAGGGCGGTCAGGGTGAAGCCGATCACCAGAATGACGCTGATCAGCAGCTCTGTTTTCAATACACGCTTGTCTTTCACGGTCGACCCCCTTCACATTTGTGACATTACTTTATTATATCGTAACAGCCTGTTTTCTGGAAAAGCAATTTTGGGTGCGAGAATGAAAAAATCAGTAATCTTATGTCCGTAGGGGATTGTATTTTCCGCGGCAGCGAGCTATACTAAGGCTACAGTCTGTTTCAGGGCGGGGTGAAATTCCCCACCGGCGGTATAGCCCGCGACCATATCTTTGTTTGAAAGATGTGCTGATCCGGTGGAATTCCGGGGCCGACGGTCAAAGTCCGGATGAAAGAAACGGCGCAGCTTTGCGTTGCAACGCCCTTTCCGCAGTGTGTGGGAAGGGCGTTTTGTTTCCTCAAAAAACAGACGAATTTTTTGCGGGAGGCAGTTTTATCATGAACAGCGAGACAAAGACAAAGACTCTCAAGCTCACCACCCTGGCCATGCTGGCCGCGGTGGCCATCGTGCTGGTGGCACTCATCCATTTTCCGCTGCTGCCGGCGGCGCCCTTTCTGGAATACGACCCGGCGGACATTCCCATCCTCATCGGCACCTTTTTGTACGGCCCTTTGGCGGGGCTGGCGCTCACGGCGGTGGTCAGCCTGATCCAGGGGCTGACGGTCAGCGCTGCCAGCGGGTGGATCGGCATCGTCATGCACGTGCTGGCCACCGGTTCCTTTGTGCTGCTGGCGGGCTTTTTGTACCACCGGGACCATACGCGCAAGGGCGCCTATCTGGCCCTGGGAGTGGGCGTGCTGGCTCAAACGCTGGTGATGACCGGGTGCAACCTGGTGTTCACGCCACTGTTTATGGGCGCGTCCATGCAGGACGTGATGGGCATGCTGCTGCCGGCCATCATCCCCTTCAACCTGCTGAAAGCCGTGCTCAACAGCGTGGTCACCATGGTGGTCTACAAGCCCATCAGCCGGGCGCTGCGGCACCGCTGATTGGGACAAACGGCAGAAAATGGGCAAATACACGCCCTTGACATTTTTCGCGCTTTTGCTATAATAAATCATGCAAACTGAATAGTACTTATCAAGAGCGACTGAGGGAACAGGCCCTGTGAAGTCCGACAACCTGCCCGTGAGGGTAAGGTGCCAAATCCTGCGGTAATGTGCCGAGAGATAAGCTTTATGCGGGCCCGGTATGTACCGGGCCCCTTCTTTTTTCTCCCACGCTCTTGAGCAAACAGAAAGGAACTGAGACGATGGCAAGAAAATTATTTACTTCCGAATCCGTCACCGAGGGGCATCCCGATAAGATCTGCGACCAGATCTCCGACGCCATTTTGGACGCGCTGCTGGAGGGCGACCCCGAAAGCCGCGTGGCCTGCGAAGTGACAGCCTCCACGGGCCTGGTGCACATCATGGGCGAGATCACCACCAAATGCTATGTGGATTTTCAAAAGGTGGTGCGTGACGTGGTGCGCGACATCGGCTACACCCGCGCGAAATACGGCTTTGACGCCGATACCTGCGCCGTCATCTCCAATGTGGACGAGCAGAGCCCGGACATCGCCATGGGCGTGAACCCCGGCGGCGCGGGCGACCAAGGCATGATGTTCGGCTATGCCTGCACCGAGACGCCGGAGCTGATGCCGCTGCCCATCTCCCTGGCCCACAAGCTGGCCAAACGCCTGACACAGGTGCGCAAGGACGGCACGCTCTCCTACCTGCGTCCGGACGGCAAAAGCCAGGTGACGGTGGAATACGACGGCGACGTGCCCGTGCGCATCGACGCGGTGGTCATCTCCAGCCAGCACGCGCCCGAGGTGGACATGGAGACCCTGCGCGCCGACATCCTGCGCGCGGTCATCCGCCCGGTGCTGCCCACGGAATTGGTGGACGAGCAGACGAAGTTTTACGTCAACCCCACGGGGCGCTTTGCCGTGGGCGGGCCCCAGGGCGATTCCGGCCTGACGGGCCGCAAGATCATTGTGGACACCTACGGCGGCATGGGCCGCCACGGCGGCGGCGCCTTCTCGGGCAAAGACCCCACCAAGGTGGACCGCAGCGCCGCTTACGCCGCCCGCTGGGTGGCGAAAAACGTGGTGGCCGCGGGCCTGGCCAGCCGCTGCGAGGTGCAGCTGGCCTACGCCATTGGCGTGGCGCAGCCGGTCTCCGTGCGCGTGGACACCTTTGGCACCGCCGCGGTGCCCGAGGAGCAGATCGAGCAGGCCGTGGAGCGCGTGTTCGATCTGCGTCCGGCGTCCCTGATCGAGGCGCTGGGCCTGCGCCGGCCCATCTACCGCCAGCTGGCGGCCTACGGCCACATGGGCCGCGAAGACCTGGGCGTGGCCTGGGAGCAGACCGACAAGGCGGACGCGCTGAAAGCGGCGCTGGCAGAATAACGGCTTTTGCGAAAAGGCGGCCTTGGCCGCCTTTTCGTGCTTTTCGGCGAAAGAACGCGCAAAAGAGCTGAAAATATACTTCTATGGTAAAATTTGTTGCGCTGGGACGTCCAAAGTGATATGATATACAATACTAATAAGAGAAGGGGCGGGTGCAGTGCGGCGGAAAAAAGGCTTTACGCTGATCGAGCTGATCGTCGTGCTGGTCATCCTGGCCATTTTGGCGGCTGCGGCGCTGCCCACCTTCACCGGGTACATCGACTACGCCAAAGAGAAGCTGTGTGAGAGCCGCCGCGGGCAAATTCTGCGCGCGTTCCAGGCCGTCTGTGTGGATCACCCCGATTTGGCGGCGGCGAAGGACACCATCGAGCTGAAAGCAGCCGTGGAAAACAAAGACCCGCTGGACTACCTGGACGAGATCGGCGCGTACAGCGGTGACGTCACCTGTCCGCGGTATCATGTGAAATATGAGATGGTGCTTTCCACCAACGCGGCGGGTGTGCGCACAGTGCAGCTGCAGTGCCCCTGCCAGGGGGACAGTACCTTAAGTTATATTGCACAGGCACAGCAAGTTTTGGATAAAATATATAAACCGGGAATGATACGTGATAAGCTAATTTCTGACTTTTATAATGAGAGAGGTTCGCTACTAAAAGTTTCTGACACTTTTTTGAAAGGAACTCAGTTTGAGGGAAAAGAATTATATTGGCGACCTTATTACATCACAAAAGATAAGGTAATTCTTTATGCAGCTCCTGAAAACAAAGGGACTACGGCTGGTTGGAAAGCGTCTTTAGTGTATACAGAAGGAACGGTTTACCAAAGTACTGCAGTAGATAGCAAGGGGAATCCCGCGGCAACTTTAATTAACCAAATTTATACAGCTGACCCTAAGGATTTAGATGCCTGGCTTTTAAGTAAATCTTTTGAAAAAGTATCTTAAAACGGCGAGGAACGGTTTTCCGTTCCTCGCTTTCTAATTCCGGGAATTGACCGTACAGCCGCGTGAGTGCTACAATGAAAATAAAAGAAACGGCGGGTTTGCGCCGGAAGGGACGCGGAAGATGGAACGGCTTTCCTATGACACCCTGCGGCGGCAGGGATACCAGGGCTATTTGCTGCGGCAGGCGCCGGAAAGGGTGCTGCAATTTGGGGAGGGCAACTTCCTGCGGGCGTTTGTGGACGATTTCATCGACCTTGCCAATGAGCGCTGTGGCTTTGACGGCAAGGTGGTGGTCTGCCAGCCCATCGCCCAAGGGCTGACGGATGCCATCAACAGCCAGGAGGGCCTGTACACCCTCTATCTGCGCGGGTTTGAAAACGGGTGCGCGGTCAGCGAAAAGCGCGTCGTCAGCGCCGTGTCCCGCTGCATCGACCCCTACCGGGACTACGCGGCGCTGCTGGCCTGTGCCCAAAACCCGGCGCTGCGCTATCTTGTCTCCAACACCACCGAGGCGGGCATCGCCTTTGACCCGGCGTGCCGCTTCGATGACGCGCCGCCCGCCTCGTTTCCGGCGAAGCTGACGCGCTTTTTGTATGAGCGCTATCGGCATTTCGGCGCGCAGCAGGGAAAGGGCTTTGTCATCCTCTCCTGCGAGCTCATCGACAACAACGGCAAAGCGTTGCAG
>CATXYA010000126.1 GCA_958403605.1 uncultured Oscillospiraceae bacterium | reverse complement strand
CCACGTGCTCCGCCAGCTGGATGACGCCGACCTTGCAGTCGGCCGGGTCCTTGCCCGCCGCGGCGCCGGAGGCCGCCCCTGCGGACGAAGATGGCGCGGACGAGCAGGCCGTGATGCCCAGCACCAAAGCCGCGGCCACAATGATCGATAAGATCCGTTTCATATGTGATTCCCCTCCACCGTGCGCTTTCACGCACTGGTTCTTTATTGTGTTAAAGTATAGCACACGTTTTTTCACCTGTCGAGTGGCGGATAGGCCGAAAAACAACATCTTCCCAAAAGGTTTTTTGCCCATTTCTACAATTGGTTGCAAATTGATGAAAATCGTCCTTCCCGCTCCCACTTGTTCCCTCCTTCGTCAAAATTCCGGGAAAAAGGGCCGCGGTGCTTGCTCTTCTCCGAGCCGCAGTGATATACTGTATTCGATGATTTTTGACGAAAGGGCGGGATCCTGTATGACACACCTGCCGCGTTGGGCCGAGCTGCCCGACCTTGAATTGTATCTCGACCAGGTCTTGGGGCTGTTGGAGAAATACCTCTCCCCGCTCTTTCCCTATGCCGGGGGCCAGGTGATGACCGCCAGCATGGTGAACAATTATGTCAAGCAGCGGCTGGTGCCTCCGCCCGTCAAAAAACGTTATACCCGCCGCCACGTCAGCCTGCTGCTGATGATCGGCATCCTCAAGCCCGCTTTTGCCCTGCCGCAGATCAAGGCGCTGCTGGACGGCGGCGCGGACGAGGACGCGGCGGAGGCGTTCCACGACCGCTTCTGTACGCTGCTGGAGCAGGCGTATGCGTCCTGCGCGCAGACACCGCAGGCCCCCGCCATGGACCTGGCCCTGTTGACCGTGGCCTACCAATCCGCCACCCAGGCGGCCCTGCCGGAGGAGGGAGGCCTATGCGGCGCCGGTGGCTGACAGCCGGTTACTTGTTGGTGTGCATCTGTTTTCTCTGTTACCTTTCCGCGGTGCTCTTCTTCCCCCCAGCGGTGGAGACTGCGGCGGAAAATGGGCCCCCACAGCAGGAGCTTCGTCCCCCGCTGCGCGCGCTGTCCGACGCGCTGCACGCCCGCGTGCTGCTGCCGGTCCAGGGCATCTATCAAAAGCCGGAGCTGCCCAACGGCTGCGAGGCCACCAGCCTGGCCGCGCTGCTGCGCTATTACGGCTACCCGGCGGATAAGGTGGAATTAGCCTACGGTTTTATTCCCCGGGAGGATTTTGCCGAGAGCATGACCGAGCGCTTCGGCCCCGACCCGGAGACAGCCTATGCAGGGGACCCGGCGGGTACCGGCTTTTACTGTTTCGCCCAGCCACTGGCGCAGGGGGCCAACGCTTATCTGGAAGGCATCGGCGCACCGGAACGCGCGGTGGACCTGACCGGCTGTACGCCCTTTGTGCTGCGTAAGACGCTGGCCTCCGGGCGGCCTGTGGCGGTGTGGACGACGCTGCGCATGGAAGCGCTGGCGTACAGCACCACCTATTGGTGGCAGTTTTCCGGCAGCGAGACGCTTTACATCCCGCAGACCAATCTGCACTGCGTCCTGCTGCACGGCTATGACTCGGATTTTTATTACCTGTTCGATCCCTTATACGGTGCAGTCAAGGCCCCGCGCCTGCTGTTTGAGACGCGCTGGATCCAAATGGGCAGCCGCGCCTTGGCTTTGGACGAAGCGCCTGCCCCGCTGCCCTTCCTGCGCGGCGGCATCTCGAAGTTTCCCGCCGGTGACACCGCCTGGGATCTGCCCTCTTACCAAGAGGCGCAGGAGCCCGCCTGGTTGGTGCCGCCGACTTCCCCCTGGCAGAGTACCTGGTACTGACCTTCTAAACAGAAAAAGGCGCGTTGCAAAACGCGCCTTTTTTCTTTTAACTTAACACGTTCAGCTTGCGCGCTCCAGCTGTGCCTGCCGGAAAAACCGCGCCAGCACCCAACAGGCCACCAGCGACAGGACGACCTCGGTGATCAGCTGCGCATAAGGGAGCCCCTGCAGCGGGAACAGGAAGTTGAGCAGATAAAGCAGCGGGATCTCCAGCGCCAATTTGCGCAGCACGGCAAACGCCAATGCCTCCCGCCCCATGCCCACGGCCTGGAAGGTGCCCACCGCCAAAAAGTCGACGTTCAGGAACGGCAGCGCCCAGCAGAAGCCGCGCAGGAAATGCGCGCCGTAGGCCACCGTCTGCGCATCCTGGATGAACAGCTTCATCAGCGGGTCCGCACAGAAGAAGAACAGCAGCGACATGCCCAGCAAAAAGCTGACGGAAAATTTTGCGGTGAAGAAGAAGCAGGACTTCATGCGCTTGATGTTATGGCTGGCATAGTTGTAGCTCACCAGCGGCATGATGCCCTGGGAAAGCCCCATGGCGATGTACATGGGCACCATGTTCACCTTGCTGCAAATGCCCATGGCGGCCAGCGCCGCCGCGCCGTAAGGGGCGGCCAGATTGTTGAGGATGGTGCTGCCCACCACGTTGAGCAGATTCTGGATCGACGCCGGCACGCCCACGCCCGCCACGCCGAAAACGATCTTCCGGCTCAGGCGCAGCGCCTTGGGGGAAATACACACATAGGTCTTTTTCCGCCGCACCAGCAGATAGACAAAGAAATACATCATGGCAAAGCAGTTGGAGAGGAAGGTCGCGATGGCCGCCCCCGCCGCCCCGAGCCCGAGGCCCATGGGCAGGATAAAAAACGGGTCCAGCACGATATTCAGCAGGCAGCCGCTCATGGTGCCGATGCTGGCATGCAGCGAGGCTCCCTCCGAGCGGATCATGTAGGCGATGACCACGTTCAGGATGGCGGGCACCGCGCCCAAGCTGACCGTCCAGTTCAAATAGGCGTTGGTGGGGGCCGTCGTGACGGCATCCGCACCCAGCAGGCCCAGCAGCGGCCCGCGCAGCACCGTGCAGGCCAGCGCAAACAGCGCACCGCAGAACAGCGCGCCGTAAAAGCCGAAGGCCGAGCTTTGATGCAGCGTGTCATAATCCTTGCGGCCCAAGGCCCTGCTCATCATGCTGGAGCTGCCCACGCCGAACAGATTGTTGACAGCGTTGAACGCCAGCAGCACCGGCGCGGCCAGCGTCACCGCCGCCGTCTGCACAGGGTCGTTGAGCATGCCCACAAAATAAGTATCCGCCAGGCTGTAAAGCACCGAGACCAGCGAGCTGAGCACCGTCGGGATGGACAGCGCCGCCACCGCCCGCGGGATCGGCACCGATTCAAAAAGCGCCTCCCGCTGCGCGTGATCTTGTCCCATCTTTTTTCCTCCCCTTTTAAGCGGCGTCCGCCGCTGCATGTTCCGCCGCGATCTGCATCCGCCCGTCTTTATCCACGTAGGCCACCACCACGCCGTCCCGGTCCGTCCGGTAGACGTCGATGCTTTGCTTTTGCATCGTGCGCAGCACTTCCCGGTGCGGATAGCCGTAATCGTTATAGGCGCCGCAGCTGACGACCGCCGCCTGCGGGCGCACCGCCTTTAAGAAATCTTCGGTGTTGGACGTGGACGAGCCATGATGGCCCGCCAAAAAAAGCTCCGCCCGCAGGGGCAGCTTTTGGGCCAGAGCGGCCTCTTCCACCGCGCGTTCGGCGTCGCCCTCGCACAAAAAGCGCAGGCCCGGCGCGGTAAATTTCAAGATCGGGCTGACATCGTTGACCGCGCCGTCCGTCAGCCCGGCCAGCAGCACCGCGAGCTCCCCGTCCCCCAGCGGCAGCGAGGCGCCGCTGCGCAGCACGGAGAGGCTTTCCGCCCGCTGCAAACCAAGGCGGCAGAGGCGCTCGTAGGCGGTGGGGTTTTCCAGCGCGTCCTCCGGCACATCCGGCAGCAGCAGCGTTTTCACCGGGAAAGTCTCCAGGACCGTCATCATGCCGCCCATGTGGTCGGCGTGGGGGTGTGTCAGGATCAAATAATCCAGTTCCTTCACCCCGGCGGCTTTCAGGTAATCCGCCGTCTCCGCCGCGCTCTCCCGGCCTCCGGCATCGATGAGGGCAAAATGGCCGTTTTGCTCCAGCAGCGTGGCGCTGGCCTCCCCCACGTCCAAAAAATGGACGCGGGTGACGGCGCCTTTGGCCGCCTGCGGCACCTGCGCCTTGCCGCCGAGACCGCACACAGCGTAAAGCTCCTGCCAGGTGGGCGTGGGCCAGCCCCGCTGTTCGCCCAAGGTGATCAGCGCCGCGCCGGCGGCAAGGGCCACCGCCAGGGTGACGCCAAGCGCTTTCAGCGCGCGGGACGCTTTTTCCCGGTACGGTGCGGTGCGCCACTTCCATTTCCAGTGGTTCTTTTTCCAGGTCTCTTTCCAGTTTGCCAAGCTGGCCCTCCTTTTTTCACGGCGGGCGCCCCTTGTTTGGGCGCGGGCTTCGCCCCCGGCAGCAGCAGCGGGATTAGGTCTTCCCGGTGCGTCAGCACCAGCGCCTTGCGCACCCGCTGGGCGTTGCGCGGTTCATAGTATTGCAGCAGCGCCCGCTGCATGGCCTTTTCCTCCCGGTCCTTCGCTACATAGACGGGCTTAAGGGTATAGGGGTCAAGGCCGGTGTAAAACATGCAGGTGGAAACGGTGCCCGGCGTGGGATAAAAATCCTGCACCTGCTCCGGCTTCATGTGGTTCTTGTAAAGGTATTCCGCCAAAATGACGGCGTCCTTCAGCGTGCAGCCCGGGTGGCTGCTCATCAGATACGGCACCAGATACTGCTTTTTGCCCGCCTGCTTCGTCAGTTCATAAAACCGCTTGGAGAACTTATTGAACACCTCGACGGGCGGCTTGCCCATGTATTTCAGAGCATTGGGCGCGCAGTGCTCCGGCGCCACCTTCAGCTGGCCGCTGACATGGTGCTGCACCAGCTCCCGAAAAAAGCTTTCGTCCGGGTCTGCCACCAGATAGTCGTAGCGGATACCGCTGCGGATAAAGACCTTCTTCACCCCCGGCAGCGCGCGCACCCGGCGCAGGATGGCGAGGTACTCCGAATGGTCGATCAGCAGATGGCTGCAGGGCTGGGGCGCCAAACAGTGCTTGCCGCCCTTGCACATGCCTTTTGTCATCTGCTCTTTACAGCTGGGCAGGCGGAAGTTGGCCGTGGGACCGCCGATGTCGTGGATATAGCCCTTGAACCCCGGCAGCGCCGTCAGCCGTTTGGCCTCCGCCACCACGCTGTCCGCGCTGCGGCTGGTGACGCGGCGTCCCTGGTGCATGGTAATGGCGCAGAAATTGCAGCCGCCGAAACAGCCGCGATTGTGCGCGATGGAAAACTCCACCTCTTCGATGGCGGGCACACCGCCCAAAGCGTCATAGCTGGGGTGCGGACGGCGCGTGAACGGCAGCGCGTAGACGGCGTCCAGCTCCTTGCGGTTCAGCGGTTTTGCGGGCAGGTTCTGCACCAAATACCGCTCGCTCTGCTTTTGCACCACCGGCCTGCCCGAGACGGGATCCTGGTTGTCCATCTGGATGCGGCAGGCGCGGGCGTAGGCAACTTTGTCCTCCTGCACCTTGCGAAGGGACGCGCACTCCTCATACCGCGGCGGCAGGCCGGCAAAATACGTGAGGTAACAGGTACCCGCCACGTCGGTGATGGTCTCCACGTCCTCGCCCGCCGCCAGGCGCCGGGCGATCTCCACCGTCTGATGTTCGCCCATGCCGAAGCTGATGAGGTCCGCGCCGCTGGCCTCGGCGATACTGGGCATGACGGAATCCGTCCAATAATCATAGTGCGCAAAACGGCGCAGCGAGGCCTCCAGCCCGCCCAGGATCACCGGGCTGTCCGGATACGCCTGCTTCGCCAGCTGGGTATAGACCGTCGCGCAGCGGTCGGGCCGTTTGCCTGCCACACCGCCGGGGGTGTACTCATCCCGGTCCCGCCGGATCTTGGCGACGGAGTAGTGGGCCACCATGCTGTCCACGTTGCCGCCGCCGCTGAAAACGCCATACTGCGGGCGGCCATATTCCCGCATGCTGTCACACGTGTGGTAGCCAGGC
>CATXYA010000125.1 GCA_958403605.1 uncultured Oscillospiraceae bacterium | reverse complement strand
TCGTTATAGCCGCCCGCCTGCACCCGGGCCGTGTAATCGGCATGGCCGGGGCGCGCCAGCTGGGCCGTTTTTTCATAGTCGGCGCTGCGGGGATTGGTGTTTTCAATGAGCAGCGTCAACGCCGTGCCCGTGGTGCGGCCCCGGTACACGCCGGAGACGAAGCGCACCACGTCCGGCTCGTGCCGTTTGGTGGAGATAGCGCCCTTGGCGCGGCGCTTGTCCATCTGCCGGGCGATCTCCGCCTCGTCCACGGGCACGCCGCCGGGCAGGCCCGTCAGCGTGGCCCCCACCGCGGGGCCGTGGCTTTCGCCGAACACCGTCAGCGTGACGGCGCGGCCGTATGTATCGCTCATGAGATGCCTTTCTCCAAAATAGGCTTCAAATCTTCCAGGGCGATCTTGTCGATGTGGTAGGCGCCCAGCTCGGGCACGCGCACCACGCGAATCATGCCGCCGCCCGCGGCCTTTTTGTCGTGGCTGAGGGCCGCGAAGAGCGCCGCCGGGTCCTCTTTGCAGGCGGTGGGCAGGCCCAGGGCCTGGTACACGGCCTTCACGCGCTTTGCCAGCGCCCGATCCTCGATCATGGGCAGCATGCCCAGGGCCACGCATTCGCCGTGCAGCAGTTTCCCCTGGCTCTCGATGGCGTGGCCGATGGTGTGGCCGAAGTTCAGCGCCGCCCGGGGGCCGGATTCGCGCTCGTCCTGTTCCACCACGTTTTTCTTCACCACCAGGCTGCGGTAGATGATCTCTTCGATCTGGCCGTCCACCGTGCCCTGCTCAAACAGCCCGAACAGGCCCGCGTCGGCGATCAGCCCCGCTTTGACGGCCTCCGCCAGGCCGTTGACGTACTGCCGCCGGGGCAGCGTGGCCAGCGTGTCGGGGTCGGCCACCACCAGCTCGGGCTGGTAAAAGGCGCCCACCACGTTTTTGATGCCCGCGAGGTCGATGGCCGTCTTGCCGCCGATGGAGGAATCGATCTGGGAGAGAGTCGTTGTGGGGCAGTTGACGAAGGCCACGCCGCGCATGTACAGCGCCGCCGCCAGGCCCGCCAGATCCCCGATGACGCCGCCGCCCACGGCCACCACCGCGTCGCGGCGGCCAAAACCGGCCTCCAGCATGGCGGTGAGGATGCGCTCCAGCTGGGCCATGCACTTGGTGGTCTCGCCCTGGGGCAGCACCAGCTTGCGCCCGTCCTGGCACTGGGCCAGCACCGTGTCCGCGTAGGCCGCGGGCACGCCGTCGTCCGTCACCACCAAAATTTTTCGCCCGCACAAATTGGTCAGCTGGCCCAAACGGCCCAGGCTGCCCCGGTGCAGGATGATATCATAGCTGCGCGGCCCCAGCCGCATCGTCAATTTCATCGACATGGTTCTCCTCTTCCTTTTGTTGGCCCGCCCTTTGGGGCGCGGCGTGATGCGCCGCCGTCAGCGGCTATAGATGCCCAGCACGCGCACCGTGCGGCACAGGCCGGACAGGCTTTCGGTCAAAGCGTCCACGTCGCCGGGGCCGCCCACCACTTCCACGTAGAAGTAGTATTCCCACGGCTTGCCCGGATGGGGACGGCTTTTGATGCACTCCAAATTGTACCCCTTCTCGCCGATGGCGCGGATGACCGCCGCCAGTGTGCCGGGGTGGTGGTCTACCACAAACAGCAGGCTGAACCGGTCGCCCGATGGGGGCAGTTGCTTGCCGATGACGATGAAGCGGGTGGTGTTGTCGGCGCTGGTGTTCACGTCCCCGGCCAGCACGGTGAGGCCATAGAGCTGGGCCGTCTCCAGCGAGGCGATGGCGGCCAGGGACGGGTCCCCGGCCTCGGCCACGCGCTTGGCGGCCTCGGCGGTGTTGGAGCAGGGGACGGCCTCGATGGACAGGCTTTTCAAAAACCGCTCGGACTGGCGCAGCGCCTGGGGATGGCTGACGGCGCGCCGGACGCCGCCCAGCGTGGCGCCGGGCACGCCCAGCAGGTTTTGGCGCACCGGCAGGTCGTACATGCCGCACACGCACAGCTGCGGGTGGGCAAAGCACAGGTCCAGCACCTCGGACACGTCGCCCGCAAAGCTGTTTTCAAAGGGCAGCACCCCCAAGGCCGCGCGGCCTTCCTCCACCGCGCCGAACACCTCGCCCCAGGTGGCGAAGGGCAGCGCCCGGGCGTGGGGGTACAGCGTTTTCAGCACGATATGGCTGAACGCACCCTCCACTCCCTGGTAAGCCACGGCGTCCTTGCCCAAAAAAGACGTCTGCATGGCGCGGGACAGCGCCATGTTGTGGCGCACGAAATCTTCGTAATACGGCGCATAATCGGGCTGCGGCAGTTTGGCGAGGTTTTTGGCCACCACGGCCTCCTCGCGCCCCGCGTCCAGCACCGGCAGGCCGTGGGCCTGCTTGTAGGCCGCCACGGCGCGCACGGCGTCCATGCGGCGGCAGAACAGCCGGGCCAGCTCCTCGTCCACCTGGTCGATCTCCGCGCGCGCCGCCTGCAGCTCGTCCATTTTTTGTTCCCCTTTCGGCAGCATCCCGCTGTCTTCGCATGGTTATTGTTTAGTATAGCATAAAACCACGGTGCTGGAAAACCCTTTTGCACTTTCCTGTGCCAAAGTTTTCCCCCGCCGCCCCGCGCGTTCTGGACAAAGCGCCCGCGGGCCGCCGGCGCTGGCAATTTTTCAAGAAATATGCTATACTGATTTTTATCTATTGAGATTTAAAAGGAGGTGCCCGCCGTGCGCGCTGTGAAAAAGGTGCTGCTGTGGCTTTTGCTGGTGCTGGTGCTGGCCGCCGTGCTGGCGGGCGGCACGGTGTTTGTGCTGTACCGCACGGCGGATGCCGCCCCCACGGACCTGCCCGCCGTCTCCTTTGCGGGGACGGCGCTGCAGCCTGTGCGCGTGCAGTGGACTGCCCCCGTGCTGGGCGGCCTGCTGAAAAAGGAGTATGCCGCCGAAGGAACTGCCGCCGAGCTGGGCGTGCTGGATTCCGCCGTGCTGGACTTCGCCGTGCCGGATCACTACAGCGGCACCATGGCCGTGTACCGCCAGGGCGAGGCCGCCCCGGTGTGGACCAGCGGCGGCAGCGCGCGCCTGGTGTTCGACCGCAACGGCGCTTACACCTTGAAAGCCTCCTGCCTCAAGGCCAAAGACCCGGCGGCCCCCGGCAAGGGGTACGGCAGCTTTGATTACGAGGCCCGCTTCACCCTGGATGTGGACCCCGCCGTCTCCTTCTCCGCCGTCAAGGCGCTGCAGGGCGACGTGGTGGCGGTGCTGGTGACCGGCATCATGGACGGCAGCGAGCCCGCCATCGACGCTGGAGAGCTGAGCCTCTCCACCTTTATGGACACCCCCGGCGGCAAGGTGGCCTACATCGGCCTGGCATACAACCGCGAGCCGGGCGATTACACCGTGCGCGTACAGTGCGGCGAACTGGCGGTGGAGCAGACCATCACTGTGGTGCACCGCGATTTCCCGCGCCAGGACATGACCATCGACGAGGACGTCGCCGGCGAGACCCATGACAGCGCCGCCGCCAACAAGGAATGGCGCGACGCCATTTGGCCCACCTACTGGACGGCGGAGCCCGTGCGCTACTGGCAGGGGCGCTTCCAGTGGCCCACCGCCAGCCACGCGCTGAACACCGAGTACGGCCTGTTCCGCTACACCAACGGCTCCCCCACGCCCGAGCGCCACGGCGGCATCGACATCGACGCCGAGGAGGGCGACGCCGTCACCGCGCCCGCGGCGGGCAAGGTGGTGTACGCGGGCTTTTTGCAGCTGACGGGCAACACCGTGGTGCTGGACCACGGCGGCGGCCTCAAGAGCTATTTCTTCCACATGTCGGCGCTGGACTGCGCCGCGGGCGACGTGCTGGAAGCGGGCGCGCCCGTGGGCAAGGTGGGTTCCACCGGCTATTCCACCGGAGCCCATCTGCATTATGAATCCAAGATCGGCAACCAGAGCATCGACCCCATCCAGCTGTTCAACGGCACCAGCGGGCTGTACTTTGCCGAATGAGCGGGAAGGTCGGAAACGAATTTTCAAAAAAGGAGGGATTTGATGGGCAGCGAGGACCACAAGCAGCCGGCACCGCCCCAAAAGCAGCCGGCGAAAAAAAGCCCGACGATCTCCTTTGACACCACGGCCATCAAAAAGCTGGTGGTGAATATGCAGCGCGCCGCCAACGACGCGGCGGTGCTGGAAGTGAACCGCAGTCAAACGCTGACGCCCCGCGTGGTGCTGAACGCCTTTGGACAGCTGTTCTACCGCGTGGGCGAGCAGACGCAATATACGCTGCTGCGCCTGTGGCGCGCCCTGGGACGGCTGCTGCGCGGGACAAAGCACGTGCTGCTGAGCCTGGTGGGGGCGCTGACGCTGCCCCTGCTGCATTTCTTTGCGGGCATGATGCGGGACCTGACGGCCCCCTTCCGCAAGCTGGCCGCGGGCCTGCGCAACGTGCGCGCCGTGGTGCGGGAAGAGCGCGCCCACGGCAACAAGGGCGCCAAGGCGGGTTTGGCCTATTTCCGGCAGGGCGTACACACGTACCGCCATCTGCTGACAGGGGCCTTGGGCTGGCTGCTGCCGGTGGCCGCGGCAGGGGTGCTGGTGTTTACCGTCACTCAGGTGCTGCACAACGGTTTTTCCCTTCAGGTCACCTATGAGGGCGAGGTGCTGGGTTTTGTGGAAAACCAGGCCGTGTGGGACCGCGCTAAAGAGATCGTGCGCGAGCGCATCATCGCCTCCGACACGGACGAGGAATGGGACGCGGAGCCGGAATTTTCCATCGTGCCTGTCACCACGGCGGCCCGCAGCACGGCCACGCGCCTGGCGGACGATCTGATCTCCTCCTCCTCTGACCAGATCCAAAGCGCCGTGGGTGTGACGGTGAACGGCGATCTGTACGGCGTGGCCCAGGACGCGGCGGCGCTGCAGACGGCGCTGAACGAGGCGCTGGAGCCTTACCAGCAGCCGGAAAACCCCAACCACCGCGTGGCCTTTGCGCAGAGCATTGAGCTGGTCCCGGGCGTGTACTTCACTTCCTCCGTCACCGACACAGCCCGTGTGCTGGACGCGCTGCGCGCCAGCCCCGAGACGCTGCAGGTCAAGGTGACCGACGTGGTGGAGTATGATGAAGAGATCGCCATTGAGGAGCAGCGCACCGAGAGCGGCGATTATTACGAGGGCACCACCAAGGTGCTGCAGCGCGGCAAAGCCGGCCTGCAGCATGTGGTGGCCGAGGTCACCACCGTGGACGGTGTGGAGATCAGCCGTGTGCCGCTGCAGACCACCGTGCTGGAGGAAATGACCCCGCGGGTGGTGCTGGTGGGCGTCAAGAGCGTGCCGCAGCTGACGGGCATCACCGGCGGCGGGCAGCTGCTGTTCCCGGTGCCGGGCTATGTTGGCATCTCCACCCGCTTCGGCCAGGGCGGGCACCGCGGCATGGATATCCGCGCGCCCTACGGCAGCCCCATCTACGCCTGCGACGCCGGCACCGTGGTGGAGGCCGGCTGGCACTACAGCTGGGGCAACTATGTGAAGATCGACCACGGCAACGGCATGACCACGCTGTACGCCCACTGCTCGGCGCTGCTGGTGGGGGCGGGCCAGGGCGTCTCCCGCGGCACGCCCATCGGCCTTGTGGGCTCCACCGGCAACTCCTCGGGCAACCACTGCCATTTGGAGGTCACGGTGGGCGGGCGCCTGACAAACCCTGCGCCCTACATCATGTAAGAGACTGAAAAGGCCGGGAGGCGCTGAACGCGCCTCCCGGCCTTTTTGGGGATATGGGACAGGCCCGCGGGCGCTCCCTCATCTTGGAATGGGAAAGGCTTGTGTGCGCCCCCCTCATCCGTCAGCCGCTTTGCGGCTGACACCTTCCCCCACCGGGGGAAGGCAACGCGGGCGGCAAGCCGCCCTGCTTCTACTTCATAATGTTTTTACGCTTGCGTAAAGCTACGTTGTTTTTCCGCGAAAGCAAGGAAAAACAAAAGCCAGCAGTA
>CATXYA010000124.1 GCA_958403605.1 uncultured Oscillospiraceae bacterium | reverse complement strand
CCATCCCGATCGCGCAGGGGTCATTGTTCGTCCCCAAAATGACTTTTGTTGCATCCGGATGCGCTGTCAAAAAGTCACGGGTGATCTGGTTTGTCGTCTGTGTTTGGGCCTGATTGTCAAACCACACGATCTGGTCATCGGTGAGGTCGATGCCATTTTCCCGCAGGCCGTCCACACAGCCCTGCATCCGGCTGCGGACATTCTCGCCGCCGCTCTGGTAATATTCCAGCACCAAATAGTCGATGGTGCCGTCCCAGTTGTCCTTCACATATTGCGCAAGATACTCACCGGCAATGATACCGCCCTCGTAGTTGTCCGTACCAACCACATAAGAGTATTCCTCGTCAAATACCGTGTCGCATACCACCAAGGGAATGCCCGCCGCTTTACATTTTTCCACAGCCATCGTGCCGGCTTCCCCCAGCCAGCTGGCGTCGATAATGGCGTCCACTTCCTGCAGGATAAACGAATCATAGTTGGGCGCCACCTTTTGCGGGTCGGCATTGCAGTCCGCATAGACAAATTCCACATTGCCCGCTTTTTCTGCCGCGGCGCGGAAGCTCTCCAGATAGTTCTGGCTCGACTCAAAATTTTCAGCGTAACTGTTGATCCCGATCTTATAGGTTTTTCCCGTTGTGGAAACGCTCTCCGCAGAAACCGTTTTCGAGCCGGATTCCGGCGCAGATGCCTTGGGTGCTTCGTTATTGGCGGACCCGCAGCCGCTCAGCATCATTCCCAACATCGCTGCACATGTTAAAACCGATGCAAACCTTTTCATCGCTTTGCCTCCATCTTTCTGCACATTTTTTTTAAATTGAATCATCGTTTTTTGTTCAATCAGCTGATTTGATGGTTTCATTATAGCTTTCGCTCTTCAAAATAGCTTTGGAGGATTACACGATGGATTTATACTTTTGTCTAATCGATCAGTTTTGTTTTGCTTTTGATCGAAGTGGTATATTCGCTGGGAGACATTCCCACCAGTTCCTTGAAGCGTCTAGAAAAATAGTGGACAGACGAATAGCCCAGCCGGTCGCTGATCTGAGTAATATTATAATCACCGTTGCGCAGCAATTCCTTTGCCTGTTGAATTTTCATTTCAGAAAAGCAAGCCATGATCCCTTTCCCTGTCTGCTGCTTAAATATATACTCAAGATAAGACCGGCTCAGGGAAAATTGGGCGCAGAGATCGCCGATATTGATGGTCTCATAAAGATGTTCAGTCAAATACTGCAGGATCGTTTGGGCGACATCCTCATACATCGTATCAACATTGATCTTCGTCAATTTGCTTTCCGCCGCTTTTCCAATGGAAACAAACTGCTGACGTCTGACGAGCTCGATCAAAAAGATCTCCAGCAAATTTTTTACATACTGCTGACTGCCGAAAAAACTGGTCTCCGCTCTCGGCTTTAAGTAAATCACACTGCGCTCTTGTTCAATTTCAAAAGCACTGTTGGATTCATAAATAATTTTAGCCAGCATCTTTTGTTCCTCATTGGTCAGCGGAAATATTTTTTTGTAGAAATTTTTCATGATCTCTGCATTGCACACAAAAGAGATCACAATGATATTTGGCGACACCTTTTTATTGGCTTCGACCGTATGGAATTCCCCTGGTTTATGAAACGCGATCATCCCTTTTTTCAGCAAAAATTCTTCGCCGTCGCCGCTGATGTACACTTCGCCGTGGTCACAATAGATCAGCTCCCAAAAGTCATGCTTTTCTCCTGCAAATACGAAGTTTTTATCATATTCCATATAAAAGAGAGTTGCGATCTGCGGCACTTCCAATTCCTTTTTGAGCGGGATCAATTTATAGCGCATTTTTATACCGCCTCCTGTTTTTAATATAGCATAGCTGGTCTGCGGGGAGACAGTGGACGTTTCGACAAAAATCGCACGGCAAAGGTGACAAATCGTACAAAAAGAAAAAGCGCGTCTTGAAAAAGCGTCGAAACGCAGATCCAAGACACGCCGGCAGCGGTATATTTTTATGATATTAGTGCGTATGATCCAAAATAGCGGTCTCCGGCCCCAAGTCTGCCGCCACAGTCTCTCTCATCTTTTTTGCAAAAGGACAGGGATACCCAATCGGCGTTCCCTTTTGGATGCAGGAGGCGAAGGCGATCGTATCCGCACCGCGCTTCACCAGTTCCCGCGCCCGAAGGACAGCTTTTTTGCCCGGACAACCTCCGCAGTTGGTAAAACCGATCAGTTCGATTTCTCCGGCCGCCCCTTCAAAGACGCCTTTCTTCTCCCGGACCACCTGAAAATCCGCCGTTCCAGGGCAAAAATCCTCGGTTTGCATGCACCGGATAATTCCCAATTTCATAGGGGCCTCCTTTTTACATCTTGCTGGCGTTCATTGCGCGGACGCGAATAATCCATCTTAAAACAGATGATTTTCAAAAAGGAAGCCGCCCGAAACCAACGTTTCAGGCGGCTCTCAATGGAGCGGCTGATGGGAATCGAACCCACACGACCAGCTTGGAAGGCTGGAGTTCTGCCACTAAACTACAGCCGCTCATGGACGCCGCGCAAGAGAGGATCCTCTGCGCGGCGTATTTTATTATACCGGGGCCGGGGCGTTCTGTCAAGTGCGCAGCACGACGGCTTCGCCCTCGGCATCCACTTCCACGGCGGCCAGGGGCTGGCCCGCGATGATCTTTTCCGCCAGTGGGTCCTCCACCTCTTTGCGGATGACGCGGCGCAGATCGCGCGCGCCGGATTTTCCGCCCTCGGCCTTGCAGCACAGGGCGGTGAGGGCCGCGTCCGTCCAGGAAAGGCCGATGCCCTTGGCGGCCAGCGGCTCCTGGTACTCCTGCAGCATCAGCGCGGCCACGCGCTTGAGGTTCTCCTCCGTCAGCGGGCGGAAGGCGATGACCTCGTCCACGCGGGCCAGAAACTCGGGCCGCAAAAACTCGCGCAGGGCTTTCAGCGCCTTGTTTTTGCTCATTTCGGCGGCGGTCTTGTTGAAGCCCGTCTCGCCCACCTGGTCGGAGGAGCCGGCGTTGGAGGTCATACAGATGACCGTGTTTTCAAAATTCACCGTGCGGCCCTGGGCGTCGTTGATCTTGCCCTCGTCCAAAATTTGCAGCAAGATGTTCATCACGTCCGGGTGCGCCTTTTCGATCTCGTCGAACAGCACCACGCTGTAGGGCTTGCGGCGCACCTTTTCCGTGAGCTGCCCGGCCTCGTCGTACCCCACATAACCCGGAGGCGAACCGATGAGGCGGGAGACGGTGTGCTTCTCCATGAACTCCGACATGTCGAGACGGATGAGCGGGTCCACCGTGTCGAACAGCTGCAGCGCCAGCTGCTTCACCAGCTCCGTTTTGCCCACGCCCGTGGGCCCCACGAAGATGAAGCTGGCCGGGCGGCGGCGGGCGGCGATATCGGCGCGGCTGCGCTTGACGGCGGAGGCCACCAGGTGCACCGCCTCCTGCTGGCCGATGATCTTCTCGTTGAGCGCGGCTTCCAAATGCGTCAGCTTCGTGAACTCGGTCTCCTTGACCTTGGCGGCGGGGATGCCCGTCCACAGCTCGATGACCTTGGCCACGTCCTCCATGGTCACCTGGATGGCGTCCACCGCGGCCTGTTTTTCCACCAGTTCCTTTTCCGTGCGCTCGATCTCATAGTTCAGGCGGGCGATGGCCTCGTAATCCGGGCCCTCCTTGGCCTGCTCCGCGGCTTCCTTCTCCGCATTCCAGCGGCCCAGCTCCTGCCCCAGCTGCACCCACTCCGAGATGACGGGGTGGCGCAGGCTGCAGCAGGCGCAGGCCTCGTCCAAAAGGTCGATGGCCTTGTCGGGCAGAAAGCGGTCGGTGATATACCGCTCGGACAGGGTGACCGTGGCGCGCACGATCTCCTGCGACACCTGCACGTGGTGGTGCCGCTCGTAATACTGCTTGATGCCCGAGATGACGCCCACCGTGTCGTCGATGGAGGGCTCCTCCACCTTGACGGGCTGAAAACGGCGCTCCAGCGCCTGATCCTTTTCGATATACTTGCGGTACTCGGCAAAGGTGGTGGCGCCGATGACCTGGATCTCCCCGCGGGAGAGCGCGGGCTTGAGGATGTTGGCCGCGTTCATGGCGCCCTCGGAATCCCCGGCGCCGGTGATGTTGTGGATCTCGTCGATGAACAGGATCACGTTGCCCGCATCCTTCACCTCGCCGATGAGGCCCTTGACGCGGCTCTCGAACTGGCCGCGGAACTGCGTGCCCGCCACCAGGCTGGTGAGGTCCAGCAGATAGATCTCCTTGTCGTGCAGCAGCGCCGGCACCTGCCCGCGGGCGATGCGCAGCGCGATGCCCTCGGCGATGGCCGTCTTGCCCACGCCCGCCTCACCGATGAGGCAGGGGTTGTTTTTCTGGCGGCGGGAGAGGATCTGGATGGTGCGGTAGATCTCGCGGTCGCGGCCAATGATGTCGTCCAGCTTGCCCGCGCGGGCTTTTTCCGTCAGATTTTCACAGTAATTGTCCAGGAATTTGCGCTTTTTGCCCTTTTCCCGGGCACGGGGGTCTTTTTTATCCCCCTCCTGCGTCTCCTCCGCGGGCTTTTTGCCCCCGAAGATGGCAAAGGGGAACGTGGCGCTGCCGCCGGGGGTGAAATCGCCGTCTTCGCCGCCGTCCTCCGGCTCGTCGGGCAGTTCTTCCCCGTCCCCGCTCTGCGGCAGCATGCCGCCCAGGCTCTGCATCATGGCGGCGGGATCGAACTCGCCGTTCTCCATCATGCCCGCCAGGCGGTCCTCCATCATGTCCATCTGCTCGTCGGTGATGCCGAACTGTTTCATCACATCGTCCACCGGCTTGAGGCCCAGCTCCCGGGCGCAGTGCAGGCAATAGCCCTCGGTGGGCTTGCTGCCGTCCATCTTCTGCACAAAGACGATGGCCGCGCGTTTTTTGCAGCGAATACAAAGCATAGTATATCAGATTCCTTTCTTACGATACGAAGGGATTATACGCGGAGAAGAAGCGGTAAAAATAGCTGCCCGACAGCGCCGCGTCGTTGATGCCCGGCAAACTGCCGTTGGTGAGCGCCACAATGGCCCACAGCAGGCACAGCAGCAGCAGCACGTTGATGAACCCGGCCACCAGCCCAATGACCACGCCCAGCGTGCGGTTGACCGCGCCCAGCATGGGAATGCGGTTGATGTTGGTGAGCACGGCCACCAGCAAAGACACCAGCAGCTTGCACAGGGCGAAGGTGGCAAAAAAGACCACCACGGTGATGAGCGGCACCACCAGGGGCGCCACGATGTTTTCCACGATCTGCTGGGCGATGTCCGGCGCGCCGGAATTGAGGATACCGTCCAGCGAGGACGTCAGCGTCTGCTGCAGCTGCTGGGGCAGCACCGCGCCCAAATTTTCCAGCAGCGCGGACACACTGGCCGCCCCCTGCTGCTGCAAGGCCTCCGCCGTCTTGTCGATGAGGCCGGATTTGAAGAAGTTTTCAAACACGGTAGGCGACACGCGGCCCGAGACCACCCAGGCCAGCACCAGGGAGGCCAGATTGCCCACCAGGTCCAGCAGGCCGGCCACAAAGCCCTTGCGGGAATAGTGGAACACCGTGGCAGCCACCACGATGACCAAAACGATATCCACCAGCACTGCGGGGCTGAGGTTCCAATCCATAGTCAAGTTCCTCCTTTTCGGGGGTCGTAGATGTCAGGACGACGCCACCGGCGGCGCCGGCGGGTCGAACACGTCCATGTGGTTCTGCGTGAGCAGGAACAGCTTTTTGCCCGGCACCAGGCTCAGCAGCCGGCCCCCGGCCAGCGTCTCGCCCAGCGCCGTGCCGTCCAGGCCGTAGGAGAGCACGCTCTCCCCGGTGAACACATAGGCGCCCGTGCGCGTGGCGCACACGCCCTTGGCGATGCGGGCCACATCGGCGGCGCCCAGCTCCGCCAGCTGGCGGTCCAGCACCACCAGCTGCGTCTGGGAGCTGTGGGTGCCGTCGCCGAACAGCAGCACCGCGTTATTTTTGCCGTCGGCCAC
>CATXYA010000123.1 GCA_958403605.1 uncultured Oscillospiraceae bacterium | reverse complement strand
GAGAAATACAAATATATATGGCAATAACTGATATTGTCGAAAAGATAGTTACACCTACTTTTTTTAAACTAGACTTTTTCGATAAGAGAGTTCCCAAACCATCTAAAATCGAAAATGCTAAAACCGCGCATAAGGCAATAATGACGGAGGGGTGAAAAAAATTGCTTAATGTAAAAGAAATACTGCAGCTAAGCAGCTGACTCCAAGAGGAACTGCCTTTAAATCCTTTTTCCCAAGCTAAAGTGTATAAATAGAATCCAATCAACAAAAATAAGGTTGCACCATGATGATTAGTAATTACTTGACAAGAAAGAATGCTAGATGGATATATTGCATATAATAAAGCTCCAACAACCGCAGTTTGACGATTAATTCGTTTAGTAATAAAAAAAATCATAATACAAATAAGGGCCGACATGGCGCAACCAGCGATTTGCATCCCCAATACAGTAGGAGAAAAAATAAATTCCAAAAGTCCATTAAGTACAGCTAGACCAGAAAAAGCAGGAATACCATAGCCGTCCAATGTGCACGGCTGGGAGAAACCATCCTGAACAAATGCATAACCCGCTTGGTAATAATTATAAAAATCATTACTCGGAATATACACACTTAATGGCAACCAAATTAAACGCAGCAGTAGTGCACTAATTCCAAGTATAACTATAAGAGCTTTATCAGAAAAAGACATACCATAGAGTTTATACCAAGTATAGGCTAGACTTAAAAAAAGGCCGATTCCCCATAATAATAGAGCAATGTATCCCGAAGGTTGTAATAGGCCACAAAAATAGTCAAAATTTACTATTAATAAAAAAATCAGGATGATACTCCAGCTACAGAACACAATTGTTGCAATCTTTTTAGACCACAGTTGCTTACGCAATTGTTGCATAAAAGTAGTCCCCCATTTAATTAAAGTTTAGCCGTTCTTCTTCTATTACTAAGGGACGCTTCATAATTCGAGCATTTATATTCATAATGTACTCTCCCAATAAGCCGATAAAAAATAATTGGATACCTCCCATAAAAAATACACCGAGGACAAGAGGAGCCATTCCCGCCAAAAAACGATTCCAAAATAGAAGTTTTAGTAACAGATATACAAAAGAAATTATAAAACTAATACCTGAAATAACAAAGCCTGCAAATGTGGCAAGACGTAGTCCTGCTTTGGTATAACTAGTGAAGCTAAGCATTGCCGCATCATATAAGCTGTACCAGTTATTATGTGTTTTACCTGCGCGCCGCTTTGGCTGCGCATAAGGGATATCTTTGCGCTCAGGACCCAGTTCAGCAACTATGCCTCGTAGAAAAGGCGTAGGATCGTTTAACTCGCGTAATGTCTTAACAAAACTTTTATCGTAAAGGCCAAACCCCGTAAAGTGTTCAATCTGTTCAATACTTGACATACACTTAATAAGTTTGTAATAGCAGCTTCGAAGAAAATAGACAAGGCGGTTTTCTTTACTCGAAGTTTTGATACCACAAACGATTTTGTATCCATTTTCCCACGCAGCAACAAACTGCGGAATTAGGGCCGGTGGATCTTGGAAGTCTGCGGCTAA
The DNA here is from genome assembly GCA_958403605.1 of uncultured Oscillospiraceae bacterium. Lineage (GTDB taxonomy): Bacteria > Bacillota > Clostridia > Oscillospirales > Ruminococcaceae > Ruthenibacterium. Next base: position 4,451 of record CATXYA010000123.1, on the reverse strand, counting down.
AAGAATTGTACAATCACCACAAGTATTAAGAATTCCATAATAAGGACTGTTGAACTGCCCAAAATTTTTGGCATTTAAAATTGCTTTTACCTTTTGGTCCTCTGCACAAATCTCACGCAAAATAACAGCCGTTTTATCTGTGGAGCAATTGTCGATATAGAGCAGCTCATAATCATAATTTGATAATTGTTCTTGAAAAATTTTTGATAAAGTGTCGTACATTGGGCGTACGTTATCTTCTTCATTATAACAAGGTATTACGACACTAATAGTTTTCATTTTTACACTCTCACTTTAAAATTTCTAATTTACGTGAACGCAATATTGCAATTTGTACTTGTAATCCATATTTTTCTCGAATAATATTTATAATTTCTTCAGTGTAGCCAGGAGCAACAATTAAAATGGTATCAACTGGTTCTTGGAAAAAGTGTTCTGGAGAAACAATAGGAACATGAGAGGCAGGAGCATACAAGCCTTGTTTAAAAGGGGCTGAATCTATAATATAAGAGACATATTTTGTGATTTTTGTAGCAGGGATAATTGTGAATCCCTGGTGACTTGCGCCCCAAAGTGCCAATTTTTTTCCACAGTCGGTTGCCTCATGTGCGAAAGTATTTAGTTCTTCAGTTAAAGCCAATAAATTTTCATGGAGCTCCCGAATCTCTATTGGTAGACGTTTTTGTACAATAACCGCTAGAGTGTCACGGTTCACTAGCCTTGATTCTAATACCTTAAATCCATTCCTCTGCATTAAAAAATGAAGGGTGTTCTCATCATAATAAGCTAAATGGTCATGAATCAACTCATAAAACCCATCATATTGAAGGATATACTCTAAGCTAGGAACAGTTACCAGCCCATAGCCACCAGGACGCAAGTTATTATAAATACAACGCAGCATATCGTTTGGCCGCGGCTGATGTTCTAAAAAGTTGAAAGACAAAAAAGCGTCAAAAGGACCATTGGGGAGAATTGTATCAGGCGTTTCGGCAAATTCTTGTTCTATCTGGAGACCATCTTTTTGTGCAATTTTGACTAAATTCAAATTATGTTCAATCCCGAAAGGCTGAACATTAAACTCTTTCAGAATACGCAAAAACTCTCCGCGCCCCGCACCAACTTCTATAATTTTTTTACCGGAAAGATTATACTGATCAATAAAATGGCGATACTGTGTACGCCGCAAATGAATCATGGTCGAAGTGCCTCCACCGGCTCGAATAACGTCACGAAAATAAGGTACTGGAGCAGAATCGAGCTGGACAAGTCCACAGCCTGAACATTGACATAAACGTAAATTTATTGCCACCTCATCAGAAAGTTTATCTTTAGAAGGTAGATTTTGTGCACTTGCCGGCATATTATTACACTCCAAAAGAGGCGACGAAAATAGTTTTTCTTGACAAACAATACACTTTCCGTTCACAATTTTACCTGCCTTTTTAAATTCTTTCTTTACTCCAGTCAATTTTCACCATGACTTTGACTAAATCGGCTGGCTTTTGGCGCATAAGTTCTAAAGCGTCCTCAATTTTAGAAAAACCATATAAATGGTGTGTTACTAGAGGCCCTGGATCTATTCGTCCACAAGCAACCATCTTTAAAAGGCGCTGTATACGTGCCCTTCCACCCCGAGCTAACTCCATATGGATTGTTTTTCCTGCCATACCACGTCCACCGCTAAATTTGGGAATGTTTAAATTTCCCGAGCCACCATAATAGTTAACGTTAGAAATCGTTCCAATACCATATCTCACCATATCTACAGCCTGGGAGAATACAATATCGTCACCCCCAGCTAAAATCACACTATCGGGACCTACCTCATCAGTAGCTGCTAGTATTTGTTCGACAATATCGCCGTTATGATAATCAATTACTCGAGTAGCACCATACTGCTTTGCAAGACGAACACAAATTGGCCGACTACCAACTGCGAAAATCTCTCCGGCGCCTCGCAGTGCTGCTCCGGCTATTGCCATCAATCCGATAGGGCCAATTCCCATAACGCATACACTGTCTCCAATTTTAATATTAGCATACTCAGCACCCGTAAATCCAGTTGTTACAACATCAGCACACATCAACGCCTGTTCAAGAGAAATTCCATGTGGAATTCGAGCTAAAGTAGTATCGGCATCTGAAATTGCAAAAAATTCTGCAAATACTCCCGGAAGAGAACGGCCTAAGCGATGACCAGAAAAATGGTCCTCTGCATGGCGATCATTTCCTTCTTGAATTGCTAAAGCGCGCCAATTAGGGGTAATTGCCGGCACTACAACTACTTCTCCTGGTGCAAAATCATGTACCCCTTGCCCCACTTTAATTACGCGCGCTACACATTCATGGCCCAAAATTAAATTGGGGACTTTAGGAGAACCTCCACCATAAACGGTATGGACATCAGAAGAGCATGGAGCCACTGCGATTGGTTGTAAAATAGCACCATAAGGTTCTTCTAGCTGAGGCGCGGGTGCATTATACCATGCTGCTTTCCCAGGAGCTTGTAACACAAATGCCTTCATAGTTATCTTCCCCGTTCCTGTATTATTAAAGCCCGAATACCTTCTTCAAAAGAAACTTGTGGTAACCAACCAGTAATTTGTTGCAGTCGAGAAATGTCAGGTTGAATACCAATAGGCCGTTCTAAAAGATTTTCGCGTTGTCCATATAAAGCAATTCCGCCTCCAGACAAAGCGCGAATTTGTTCCACAAATTCCCGCAAAGGCCTTGTATCATTACTAGCAATATTATAAATAGTATGTTGTCCCGCGTTTGCAGTACTTAGCAATGCCCACAATGCCTTTACAGCGTCATCAATATGAAGAAAGTTCCACATCTGTTCACACGAAGAAAGTTTTATCATATCATTTTTACAAAAAGCCCGTATACAATTGGGAACTAATGCCCAAGGATGATCATTTTCTCCATAAACGCTAAAAATGCGGGCGTGAAGATAAAGCATCTCACTACTGGCCATGTGTAGCGCCTGCTTAAGGACTCGGAGTTTTCCTTTTCCGTATTCCAGAACAGGCGCACAAGGCGTTACTTCTGAAATGATTCCGGCATGCGGCCCATATTCAGCTTGGCTGCCGCAAAATAAAAAGCGACGGCATCCAAGAAGACGAGCTCCCTCAATACAGCGTAAAGAGTCCGCCACATTTTTATCTTGAATGCTAGCATCTGCTCGCCCCTCGGCGCCAATACCATCCCATCCCATATGGATGAAGACATCGGCGGAGGAAATCAATGGGACCCAGGCCGTCATGTCACTCATGTTCGCTTGAATTAAATGGATTAGATTGCTACAAGGAAGTATCGCTGCATTTTTACTTTGTGGCCGAATAATGGCATATATCTCACAATTTTGTTCTAAAAGATAACGAACAAAATGTCCACCGATAAAACTCGTTGCACCCGTAATAACCACACGTTTGATAGTATTTTGTGTCATTGCTCCTCCATCATGGGGATGAACATATTTTCCGCCAGTTCCTCCCGCGGCAAAAAGGGCGCCAGATCCTCCAGCGGCGGGCTGAACAGCAAGCCATCCGCCAGCCGTTTGGTACTGGATTTTGGCTCAAAGACCTGCGTGGTGGAGACAAAGATCTCACAGAAGGTGGGCCCGTTCTGTGCCAGTGCGGCATCTACCGCGCGCTGCATTTCCGCGTTGGAATGAGCGGAAAAATAGGGGAAGCCAAACGCCTGCGCCAATTTTTCAAAGTTGGGGAAAGACAGGTCGCCGGACTCCGGGCCGATGCCGATCTTGCAGTGATCTCCAAAGAGGTTGTTCTGCGTTTGGCGAATGGAGTGATATCCCTCGTTGTTGATCAAAAACAGCTTGATCGGCAGTTGGTTGGTGATCACCGTCTGCAGCTCCTGCAGGTTCATCATGATGCTGCCGTCGCCCTCCAGGCAGACGGTGGGCTTGCGCTCAAATGCGATGCAGCCGCCGATGGCGGCGGGCAGCCCATAGCCCATGGAGGCAATGGCGTTGTTGTTGAAAAACCGGGTCCCGTTTTTGATGACATGTGCCTGGTGACCTGCCACACAGCAGGTGCCATTGCTGACGACCGTCAGGGCGCCCGCAGGCAGCTGTTCGCTCAAATATCCGATGAAGGCATAAGGATTGGCATGAGCGCCGTCCTCCTCCCAGTGCCTGGGCAAAACCACGGGGTATTCCTGTTTCCAGCGCTGACAGGCGGCGATCCATTCCGCCTTGTGGAAAAGCGGCTGTTCCTGCTGGGACAGCGCGGCCTCGATCTTTTCAAAGAATTCTTTGGCATCGCCGCAGATGGGCATTTCCACGTGCAGCGTGTGCTTTTTCAGCTCTGCCGGGTCGATATCCACCATGATGACCTCGGCTTCCCGCGCCCACGTCTGCCAGTTGTATCCGACCACGCGGATGGGCAGGCGGTTGCCTACCGCCAATACCAGGTCCGCATTTT
>CATXYA010000122.1 GCA_958403605.1 uncultured Oscillospiraceae bacterium | reverse complement strand
AAGGCTTTTGTTTTTCCTTGCTTTCGCGGAAAAACAACGTAGCTTTACGCTTCTCAGAAAATATCAACAAACGTAAAGCGGATAGGAAGTAGAAGCAGAGAGGCTTGCCGCCTGCGTTGCCTTCCCCCGGTGGGCAATATCATCAACTTAACAAAAAGAGAAGAAGGAAAGCAATCATGCCTTTCACAGGGGCTTGGGGACGCAAGTCCCCATTTTGAAATTCGGCCCTGCGGGCCAATGCAAAGCATTGAGCGAACGTTATGTCATTCTTACTGTTAGTGAGCGTGCCCGCTGGGCCCTCCTTGTTTAGCGTGGGGGTTGCCAGGGGGCCTCGCAATGCCCCCTGGTCCCTCTTTGGTTCTTTCTCGGGACCGAGAAAGAATATTCCCTCGGCGAAATGCGAAGCAGTGAGCAGGATACAGGGGTGTTTCCTGCTATTCCACGCTCAACCGAATTACTTTTATCACAAAGAATCCTTAAGTTGATGACATTGCCCGGTGGGGGAAGGTGCCGAACGAAGTGAGGCGGATGAGGGGGCGTCCGCGGGCCTGCCCGTTTCCACCGTTCACCGGATGGATAAAGAAGTGCCCGCGCACCTGCCACCCCTTTTGTGTTCTCCCGGCGGCTGTGTTACAATTTTGATACAAGCCACTTGCATGATAAAGCTGGAAAAGGGGGAGACGGCATGAACCGGATCTTGATCGTGGAGGACGAGGTGCCCATCGCCAAGCTCATTGAGATGAACCTGTCCCGCACGGGTTACGCCTGCACCGTGGCCCATGACGGGCTGGCGGCGGCGGACCTGGTGGAGGCGCAGGATTTCGACCTGGCGCTGCTGGACATCATGCTGCCCGGCCTCGACGGCTACGAGCTGCTGGACTATTTGCGCCCCATGGGCACGCCGGTCATCTTCATCACGGCCAAGGGCGCGCTGGGCGACCGGGTGAAGGGCCTGCACCTGGGCGCGGACGATTACATCGTCAAGCCCTTCGAGATCGCCGAGCTCATCGCCCGCGTGGAAACGGTGCTGCGCCGTACCGGGCGCGGGGGCAACCAGCTGTCCGCTTTCGGCGTCACGCTGGACTGTGTGGCCCGCACCGTCACGCAAAACGGCGCGCCCGTGCAGCTGACGCCGCGGGAATTCGACCTGTTGGAGCAGCTGCTGCGCAACCGGGGCGCGGCGCTGTACCGGGACGTGCTGTTCAGCCGGGTGTGGGGCGGAGAAATGGAGACGGAGACGCGCACGCTGGACCTGCACATCCAGCGCCTGCGCAAAAAATTGGGCTGGCAGGACAACATCAAGACCATCTATAAGGTGGGCTACCTGCTGGCCGCAGAGCCGAAACCGTGAGGGAGAAGCCATGAAATTTTCACAAAAGCTTTCCTGTGTCATGCTGCTGTTGCTGGCGGCCTCGTTCGCGCTGGGGGGCGGGCTGTTTGTGCGGCAGAACTTTCTCGACCAGTTGGCGGAGACCGCCCGCCAGCAGGAGCTGAACCACCGCATGCAGTGCTACGCGCTGGAAGCGGAGGTGCGCGGCCTGATGGCCCGGGGCGAAACGGTGACAGGCGAGGCCCTGGCCGCGCGGGCCGAGACGTTGGCTGGCTATGCCGGTGGCGAGGAGGCGGGTGGCCTGCGCCTGGTGGACAGCGCGGGCACCGTGCTGGCCGATACCTTTTCCCAAGGCGCCGCATCGGCGGCGGAGGCGGTGTTCCCCATCGGGGAGGACGCCTACGAGCTGCGGCGTGCGGGGACAGAGACGTATCTCTTTTTGGAGACCTCCCTCTCCTCGGCCTCGGACACCTACCTGGTGCGCACGGCGGCGGGGGTGACGGCGCTGTTCCGCGCGCGGGACCGGCAGCTGCTGCGCCTGTGGCAGATGGAGTTGTTCACGCTAATGCTGGCGGGCGCGGCGGCGGTGGCCGTCTCCCGCAGCCTGACGAAACCGCTGGAGCAGCTCAGCCGGGCGGCGGGGCGCATCGCGGACGGGGATTACGCCGCCCGCACGGGCGTGGAGACGAAGGACGAGATCGGCCAGGTGAGCCGCCATTTCGACCGCATGGCGGGCGCGGTGCAGCAAAACGTGGCCGATCTGGAGCTCTCGGTGCGCCAGCGGGACGATTTCCTCGGCGCCTTCACCCATGAGCTGAAAACGCCGATGACGGCCATCATCGGCTATGCCGACATGCTGCGGGAGCTGCAGGTGGACCCGCAGGAGCAGCAGACCGCGGCGGGCTATATTTTCAGCGAGGCCAAACGATTGGAGCTGCTCAGCCGCAAGCTGCTGCAGCTGGAGGGATTGGCGGGAGAGGCCATCGAGCTGCGCCCGGTGCTGATGGCCCCGGTGCTGCAAAGCGCGGCAACGGCGCTGGCGCCGTTGTTCCCCAGGCTGCAATGGGATATTTCCTGCCCGCCCGGCCTCAAGGCCATGGCCGACGAGACGCTTTTGCAGGACCTTGTGTACAATCTGGCCCATAACGCGGCCAAGGCGAAGCCGCGGGACGGCAAGGTGCACCTGCTGGCACAGCCCGTCCACGACGGGATCTGTCTGGGCGTGTGGGACAAAGGCCAGGGCATTCCGCAAAGCGAGCTGGCCCGCATCACCGAGCCGTTTTATATGGTGGATAAGTCTCGCGCCCGCGCCCAGGGCGGCAGCGGCATGGGCCTGGCGCTGTGCCAAAAGATCGCCCAGGCCCACGGCGCGGAACTGACATTCCAAAGCACGCCGGGGGAAGGCACGGTGGTGACCGTGATCTTACAGGCGGAAGGAGGGGGCATGGCATGAAAGACCTGCAAAAGAAAGCGTGGCTGCCGGTGGCCTGCTGCTGTCTGGCGGCGCTGCTCATCAGCCTGCTGCCGCTGGGGCTGCTGCGCCTGGCCGACCGGGCGGTGCTGGACCGCCCCCGTCCCCGCACACAGCAGACGAAACTGCTGCCCCGGGCCGAGGACGAAGTATATCTGGCGCGGGCGCTGGCTCAACGGGAACAAGCGCCCGCCGGGGACGATCTGACGCAGTTTTATGCCAAAGACAGCGGCATGGGCGCCGCTGAGGGCGCCAATCTGCTGCGCCGCTGTTTGGAAGAACTGCAGACGGCGGGGGCGCTGCCCGGTGCCGCGGCCCAGTGGGCGCAAGGCCAGCTGACAGAGGACGCGGCGGTGGAATACCGCTACCGCGCGGACGAGAGCGGCTTCCTCACCTTTTTTGCCCGGCAGGACGCGGCGGATTTTTGCAGCGTGACCGTGGAGAGCCGCACCGGCCTGGTGACGGACCTGTGGCTCGACCTGCCCAGCGGCCAGCCAGCGCCGGACAGGGACGCCTTGCTGACGGCTTATGCGGAGTACCTCGGCTTGGGCGCGCTGGATTGGCAGCCCGCTGCCGAGACGGATTACGCCGACACCTCGCTGTACTGCGCCAGCGCCGAGCTGCTGCTCTCGGTGCAGCTGCTGGACTATCACGGCTATGACAGAGAGCCTACCCAGCAGTATTTCCTCTCGGCCCAGGCGCTGCCCGCGGAGGAATATGAAAAACAGCGCAGCCTGTGGCGCTCGCTGTACGGGGCGCAGAAAAACTGATACAAGTTCGATACGGCGGCGCGGGATACTGCGGGCAAAGGGGGAAACAGCCATGAAAACATGGACGGTCTTAGTGAGCATATCCATGGTCCTGCTCCTGACGGGATGTACGACAGCGGCGCCAGGCGCTGGGCAAAGCGAGAGCGCCGTACCGGAGAGCGGCCCAGCGGTACAGACAGAGACAGTACCGGCCACTGAAAAGCCGGACTTGCGGCTGGTGCAGAATCCGGACCTGGCCGACAGCGACGGTACGGTGCTTTTAACAGCCCGGCCCACACCGCTGCCGAATGGAGATTTCGGCGGCACGCTGCTTTGCGTGGCGGACAGGCGCACAGGGAAAGCCCAGCCGCTGTGCGGGCAGGCGGGCTGTACCCACCGCACCGCCTCCTGCCCCGCCTGGCGCGGCCCGGAGCTGAGAAATGCGCCGCGGTATGTGGCGATCACGCAGGATCACTATGTGGACTTGTTTTTTTATGACGGCGAGCTGCAAGGCTATTTTTACCCCAAACAGGGCGGCGAGCCGGAAAAGACCGTGTGGAAGGCCCCGGAGGATATTATAAGGACCGGTACGATCTATTCTGCGCTCTTGGTGGATGGAAACACTGTTTCTGTACGGTTGAAACTTTACGATGAAGCGCATCAAATTTCTTTGCAGGCGCAGATGTTTACAATTTCACCGGAAGGGATCACACAGACCGACTTTCTGGCGGAGGAAGAGACGATCTGTAGCGTCTGGGGACGGGAAATATTGATCCTGCGGCAAACATTACCGCCTCTGGCAGCGGAAACGGTAGAGGCCAGAAGCGCCCGCGCTGAAAGTGTGAAAAATCAACTTTATTTTCGTGACCATGATACCGGGGAGACCCGCCTTTTGAAAGAAGAAAATGGCCGCTGGTATATGCAGGCGGGAAGGAAAGCTTTTTATTGGATAGACGCAATGGCGCTCCATACAATCGAGTATGCTACCGGCCAAGAGTATACATTCGGGCAGGGGGCAGAACCTGTTTTTATAGCGCCGCAAGTGGAGCTTGCGGGAAAGCTGGTGCTGCAGGACCTAGGTGGCCATGACCTCGCAGTGGATTATAAAACCGGTGCGCTGGAACCAGTACCGGACTTTCCGCAAGAGGCAGTAATCGTGCCAGGGATGATAGAAGACTGCCTGATCCTTCACGATCCGCAGGCGGAGCGTTGGAGCCTGTGGCCCGTGGCGGATTATCTGAACGGCGTGGAACCCGTCTGGTTCGATTTCTCGGCCTGCGACGGCTGAAAGGAGGAGCGCAAACCATGAAAAGCAAAGGATTCGCCGCGCTGTGTATGGTGTTACTGCTGGCGGGCTGCACCGCAGCGGTGCCAGGTGCTGGGCAAAGCGAGAGCGAGATACCGGAGAGCGGCTCAACGGTACAAACGGAAACGGCACCGGCCACCAACGAACAAGCATTGCGCTGCATTTCAGATGCCGGATGCTGTGACAGCGACGGTGAGACGCTGTTATCCTTTCGGTATCGCAGGAAGGATAGTGGACAGATCCTTTCTGCGTTGATTTGCTGCACCGATATGAAGACCAAGGAGAGTGCGCCGCTCTGCCGCAAGACAGGCTGCCGGCATCAAGACGAAAGCTGCCCCGCCTGGGTCTCCGGGGAGATTACGGGCAGTTCAAAATTGGTGGCGGTGACAGAAAATTATTTTGTCATTCTATCGATAGAGAAAACGGAGATCAAGGCCGTCTATTTCCCAAAGCAAGGCGGAGAACCTGCCGTCGTGACCGGGGAATACGACGAGGAAATTTTGAAAGGAAGCAGGAGCGCTCGGTTGTTTGTCTCTGGCGATACGATCTATTGGAAATTTGTCTATTTCCCGGAAGAAAGGAAACAGGGGTTCCATGTTTCCCTACAAGGAATCGAAAAAGATGATTGGCTCGGGGACAATGAATTCCCTTGTGGCGCCCGTGGACGTGATCTGCTGTTTCTGCGGGCGGAAAGCTACCCGGTTTCGCCCAGCGCTATAGAGGGAAAGATGGCACAGGGGGAAAATCAAAACATGCAGTTATACTTCCGCAATATCGATACGGGCGCGGTGCGCATGCTGGACGCCGCACTGAAAATGCGGTATTTCACTGCGGGGCAAGATGCATTCTACTGGACGGAGCAAACGGACGGCCAGGCGGCAAAAGCTATTGACTATGAGACGGGGATCCAGTATAGCCTGCCGGAAGAATGGAGCATTTATCTTACCAGCCCATTTATAGATGCAGACGGAAAACTTCCCATGAAGGATGGCACAGGGAATACGGTGGCAGTGGATTATAAAACAGGAACCATGCAGCCTTTTTCCCGGCAAAAGACCACCTTCAACGAAATGGGGTTCTCCGACGGGAAGATGCTCATCTGGGATTCGGACACCGACCGCTGGGGCCTATGGCCCATAGAGGATTACCGCCAAAACCGGGGCGAACCGG
>CATXYA010000121.1 GCA_958403605.1 uncultured Oscillospiraceae bacterium | reverse complement strand
CCTGCACCCAGTACTATGAGGACGGCCGCCAGATCAACGACGAGATCATGGCCGACATCTACGAGTACATCGGCAAGCTGGAAGAGATCGCCGGCAAAAAGTTCGGCGACGTCAACAACCCCCTGCTGGTGTCCGTGCGCTCCGGCGCGCGCGCGTCCATGCCCGGTATGATGGATACCATCCTCAACCTGGGCCTGAACGACGAGGCCGTCGAGGGCCTGGCCAAGCTGACCGGCAACCCCCGCTTTGCGTATGACTCCTACCGCCGCTTCGTGCAGATGTTCAGCGACGTGGTCATGGAGATGAGCAAATCCGACTTCGAGAAGATCATCGACGAGATGAAGGAAGCCAAGGGCGTCACCCAGGACGTGGACCTGGACGCCGACGATATGAAAAACCTGGTGGTGAAATTCAAGGCCCTGTACAAAGAGAAAATGGGCAAGGACTTCCCCTCCGACCCGAAAGAGCAGCTCATCGAGGCCGTCAAGGCCGTGTTCCGCTCCTGGGACAACCCGCGGGCCAACGTGTACCGCCGCATGAACGAGATCCCCTATGACTGGGGCACCGCCGTCAACGTGCAGTGCATGGCCTTCGGCAACTCCGGCGATAATTCCGGCACGGGCGTGGCGTTCACCCGCAACCCCGCCACCGGCGAAAAGGCGCTGTTCGGCGAGTACCTCATCAACGCCCAGGGCGAGGACGTGGTGGCCGGCATCCGCACGCCGTCTCCCATCAGCCATCTGAAAGAGCAGATGCCCGAGGTCTACGACCAGTTCGTGGAGATTGCCACCCGCCTGGAGAACCACTACAAAGACATGCAGGACATGGAGTTCACCATCGAAAACGGCAAGCTCTTCATGCTGCAGACCCGCAACGGCAAGCGCACCGCCGCCGCCGCGCTGAAGATCGCCGTCGACCTGGTGGACGAGGGCATGATCGACGAGCGCGAGGCCGTGCTGCGCGTGGAGCCCAAGCAGCTGGACAGCCTGCTGCACCCGCAGTTCGACGCCGCGGCCCTGAAACAGGCCGAGGTCATCGGCAAGGGCCTGGCCGCCAGCCCGGGCGCCGCCTGTGGCCAGGTGGTGTTCAGCGCCGAGGACGCCAAGGAGTGGCATGAAAACGGCCACAAGATCGTGCTGGTGCGCCTGGAGACCAGCCCCGAGGACATCGAGGGCATGCAGGTGGCCGAGGGCATCCTGACGGTGCGCGGCGGCATGACCAGCCACGCGGCGGTCGTCGCCCGCGGCATGGGCACCTGCTGCGTGTCCGGCTGCGGCGAGATCGTGGTGGACTACGACAAAAAATGCTTCACCCTCTCCGGCAAGACCTACAATGAGGGCGACTGGATCAGCATCGACGGCTCCACCGGCAACATCTACGGCCAGAAGATCGACACCGCCGCCGCTTCCATCTCCGGCGATTTCGAGCGCTTCATGGGCTGGGCCGACCAGGTGCGCCAGTTGAAGGTGTTCACCAACGCCGACAATCCCCACGACGCCCAGCAGGCTTCCGATTTCGGCGCCGAGGGCATCGGCCTGTGCCGCACCGAGCACATGTTCTTTGAGGCGGATCGCATCAAGGCCATGCGCGAGATGATCGTGGCCGACAACGCCGACGACCGCAAAAAGGCCCTGGCGAAGATTCTGCCCTATCAGCAGGGTGACTTTGAAGGCTTGTTCCGCGTGATGGGCGAGCGCCCGGTCACCATCCGCTTCCTGGACCCGCCCCTCCACGAGTTCCTGCCCAGCAAAGAGGACGATATCATTGAAATCGCCAGCGAGATGGGCATCAGCGTGGAGCGCCTGCACAATGTCATCGACAGCCTGCACGAGTTCAACCCCATGATGGGCCACCGCGGCTGCCGTTTGGCCGTCAGCTATCCCGAGATCCCCGAGATGCAGACCACGGCCGTCATCAACGCCGCACTGAACGTCTCCAAGGAACTGGGCATCAACATCGTGCCCCACATCATGATCCCCCTGGTGGGCGAGGTCAAAGAGCTGAAGTTCGTCAAGGACGTGGTGGTCGCCACCGCGGACAAGCTCATCCAGGAGGCCGGCTCCGGCATGACCTATGAGGTCGGCACCATGATCGAGATCCCCCGCGCGGCCCTCACCGCCGACGAGATCGCGAAAGAGGCCGAGTTCTTCAGCTTCGGCACCAACGACCTGACTCAGATGACCTTCGGCTTCAGCCGTGACGACGCGGGCAAGTTCCTGCAGTATTACTACGAGAGCAAGGTCTACGAGAGCGATCCGTTCGCCCATCTGGACCAGAACGGCGTGGGCAAGCTGGTGGAAATGGCCGCGACCCTGGGCCGCAAGACCAACCCCGCGCTGGGCCTGGGCATCTGCGGCGAGCACGGCGGCGACCCGACGAGCGTGGAGTTCTGCCACAAGGTCGGCCTCGACTACGTCAGCTGCTCTCCCTTCCGCGTGCCCATCGCTCGTTTGGCGGCTGCGCAGGCGGCGATCAAATTTCCGCGCTGAGATTCTTTCGCAAATTTGATCTGAACAGGAACCTGTTGTAAAATAGTCTGCCAAGAAAACAATGCAACAAAAACACGTCTTAAAGCGAAGTTAAGCTTTGCTTTAAGACGTGTTTCTTTATGCGGATTGCTGTCACAAGTCCTCTTCACAGCAGATTCTTTTTAGTTCATCGGGAAAACACATTGTTTGGTACTCTTTATCCTGGGGTATCCATTTCATGCAGGCCGCCATCCCTGGGCAGCATTGTCTGACCCGGGGTGGATGCACACAATGCCCGTGGTTTACACGCTCATACCTCTGGCACCAAATGTAGTGCTGCCGGAAATAGCCACAATTTTGACAGGTTTTCTTGCCGTCCTTTTCCATCAAAAATCACCTCGCATTCATTATGACACAATACGTGTCGTTCGTCAATTACACATATTGTGTCAGATATAATGAAGATGGTGATGAATTTGAACTATATCAGGCTCAAGCAGCTGCGGGAAGATCACGACAAAACGCAGCAGGAGTTGGCAGATTTCTTAAACGTAACGAGAAGCGCCTATAGTAATTACGAAAATAATATTCGGGAAATTCCGCTTGAAGTGCTATCCGGCGTTGCCGATTTTTATGGTACAAGTGTGGATTATCTGATTAGTCGGACAGATGAAAAAAAGCCCTATCCAAGAAAAAGCGATTGAGAAAAGTTGACCGGATTCGCAAGGCTTCTCCTGCTCTTCTAATGTTGCGGCTGTGCAGGCGGCGATCAAATTTTCGATCTGAGACATTTTTGCGAACCTGAGCTAAATGAAAAAAGGACGCGCCCGCAAAACGGCGCGCAAAGAAAAAGAAGTTGCCTCTGGTTGGAACGCCGTCCCCGGCGTTCCGCCGCTGGAGGTCAGGACGGCGGTGTGCCTTTTTTCGTGCAGCGCCTTGTTGTGAAAACGCATCCCCCCGAAAAGCAGCCGCAGTTGTTGAAATTCCTCACATCTTCACGGGGCCATGGAGCGTTTCTCCCAACCCGCGCGATTTTCTGGGGCGAGGAACGCCGGGGACGGCGTTCCCTACCGGGTCCGGGCTGCGGCGATCGAGCCAAACAATAAGAAACACCTCCTGCAACGACCATGGGGAAGTTGCAGGAGGTGTTTCTTTGTGTGCTTTTTTACTCCAGCGCCCGCACGCGGGCTTCCAGGGTGCCTTTCAGGGCCTGCCGCAGGAGGGCGTTGGCCCAGGTGGGCCAGACCGAGCGTTTTCCCGCCAGGGCCAGGGCGACGGGGCCTTCCAGAGCGCGGGCCAGCGCCTCCTCGGCGGGGTCCGCGGGGCCGCAGGTCTCCTTGAACGCGGCGCGGCAGATCGGGGACATGCCGCAGCACACGTTGGCCGTGTCCGAGGCGGCGAGCCCCCGCCCCAGGAAGTTATAATCGTACATCATGGCCGTGGAGAGGTCCTTGGCGACGATGAGGTTGCTGAAATGGAAATCGTTATAGGTCAGCGTCAGCTGCGCCGCCGCCAACCGCTCCTGCAGCAGCGGCACCGCGCGGCGCAGGGCCTGCCAGCAGGGCGCGTCCTGGGTGCCGGAGCGCAGGGCAGCGGTGTCCAGCGCCTCCTCGGTGAGGGCGTCATATTCGCAGTACAGGCCCTGGCACTGTGCCGGCGGCAGGCCGCGGCCCTTTTCATGCAGCAGCCGGTACCAGCCCCCCACCGCGCGCAGCACCGCGGGGTCGCGCATATCCAGCCCCTTTGCCAGGCGCAGCGTAGGGCTGGCCTCGATATCCTCCAACAGCAGGGCTTCCTCCGTGGCGGCGGCCACCGCCGGGGTGGGCACGCCCAGGGACTGCAGCAGCCGGTAATAGGCGATCTCGCGGCGGTACTGCGGCTGCGAAAAATACTTGAGCACGAAGCGCCGGGGGCCGTCGGCCACGCGGTACACGTGTACGCCGTCCTTGGCGCGGATGCGGACACACTTTGCGTCGGGGCAGCCCAGGGCCGCCAACTGCGCGGGCAACCATGTTTCTTCCATTACTTCTCCTTGTCAAACAGGCGGCGGCGGGCGGTGGACTTGCGGAACAGCCGCTTGAGTCCCTCCACGTCGTCCTGATCCAGTTTTTCCTTCAAATCGGTGAGCGCGGCCTCGAACTGGGCGATCTCCGCCGCCAGCAGGTCCTTGTTGGAAAAGAACAGCTCGGCCCACAGATCCTCGTTGATCTTGGCGATGCGGGTGAGGTCGCGGAAGGAATCGCCCGTGTACTCCACCAGATGCGGGTCGTCGTTGGCGTTCATCAGGCTGACGGCGATGGCGTGGGTGAGCTGGCTGACGTAACCCACCATTTTGTCATGCTCCTCGCAGGTGAGGCGGCACACGTGGGCAAAGCCCAGGGTATGCGCCAGCTCTTCGGCAAAAGCGATGCCCGCGGGAGTATTCTTTTCCGTGGGCGTGAGGATGAAGTTGGCCGGGCGGAAGATGGCCGCGTCGGCGTGCTCCACCCCGCTGACCTCGCGTCCCGCCATGGGATGGCAGGGGATGAACTCCACATCCGGACGCAGCAGCGCCTGGGCCTCGCCCACCACGCAGCGCTTGACGCCGCACACGTCCGTGAGGTAGGCGCCGGGCTGCAAAAACTGCTGGTTCTCCCGCAGCCAGGGCACCAGCGCGTGGGGGTAAAGCCCCAGCACCACGGCGTCCGCCTGGGCCAGCAGGGGGCTGAAGTTTTCCACCGCGCCCGCGGTGATCCAGCCCTTTTCCTGGGCAAAGGCGATGGCCTCCGGGCGCACATCCACCGCGGTGACGCGGCAGCCCGCCGCCGTGAGGCCTTGCGCGTAGCTGCCGCCCAAAAGCCCCAGGCCCACGATGCAGAAATTTTGAGGGATCATGTCGTCTCCACCTCCGCGCCCAGGCGCCGGATATCGTCAAAAAATGCGGGGTAACTCTTGCCCACAGCCTCGGCCCCGGCGATGGTCACGGGCACCCCCGCGCACAGGGCCGCCACTGTCATGGCCATGACCACGCGGTGGTCGTTGTGGCCGTCCAGCGCCGCGCCGTGCAGCGGGCCGCCGCACACGGTGACGGTGTTTTCCGTGGAGGAAATGAAGCCGCCCAGCTTGCGGATCTCCTCCTCCATCACGGCGATGCGGTCCGATTCCTTCAGCCGCAGCCGCCGCGCGCCGGTGAGCACCGTCTCCCCCTGGCAGAACAGGCCCAGCACCATGAGGATAGGGCCCAGGTCCGGACAGTCCGTCAAATCGATGGGCACGGCGCGCAACGGGCTTTTTTCAAAATGGAAGCTGCCTGCGTTCTGGGTGCAGGCGGCGCCGCAGCGGGCCAGCACCTCCAGCACCGCCTTGTCGCCCTGGCGGGAAGCGGGGGCCAGCCCCCGCACGGTGACGCCGCCGCGCACCGCGCCCAGCACAGCAAAAAACGCCGCCTGGGACCAATCGCCCTCCACGGCCGCATTCGCCGGTTTGTATTTTTTATCTTGTTCTATCCAATATGTATTTCCATCCCGGCACACCGGCACGCCGAAGGCCGCCATCGCCTGGGCGGTGAGGCCCACATAGCTCTCGCTCTCAAAGGGCG
>CATXYA010000120.1 GCA_958403605.1 uncultured Oscillospiraceae bacterium | reverse complement strand
AATCCTTCCACCTGTTTCCGGAAGCCTTCACGCTGGAAAATTATGTGACCGGCTGGCGGGGATTTGGCGGCACACCGTTTTCCCGGTACTTTCTCAACTCCATCCTCATCTCCTCCGTAGCCACCCTGGGGGTGGCGGTCTCTTCGGCGGTGGTGGCCTATGGCTTCACCCGCATCAAATTCCCCGGCCGGCAGCTTTGGTTCGGCTGTATGATGATGACGCTGATGCTGCCCAGCCAGATCATCCTGATCCCCCAGTATATCATTTTTCAAAAGCTGCATTGGATCAACACTTATCTGCCCCTGATCGTTCCGGCTTTTTTCTCCAGCGCTTTTTTTGTCTTTATGATGATGCAGTTTATCCAGGGCCTGCCCAAAGAGCTGGATGAAGCAGCGACCATCGACGGCTGCAACCGGTTCAGTATTTTCGGCCGCATCATCCTTCCCCTCATCAAACCGGCGTTCGTCACCACCATCATCATCAACTTCTACTGGAAGTGGGACGAATTTTTGCCGCCGCTGCTCTACCTCTCGCGGCCGGAAAAATATACGGTCTCGCTGGCGCTGAAAGCCTTCGTGGATTCCTCCTCGGTGACGGATTACGCCACGCTGTTCGCCATGTCCACCGTGTCGCTGCTGCCGGTGTTCCTGCTGTTCCTGTTTTTTAACCGGTATCTCATCGAGGGGATCAGCACCAGCGGGCTGAAAGGCTGAAAGGAGCGCTGCCATGAATTATCGAAATCCGGTGCTCTCCGGCTTTTATCCAGACCCCAGCATCTGCCGGGTCGGCAGCGATTTTTATCTGGTCACCAGCTCGGCGGCCTATTTTCCCGGCATCCCCATTTTCCACAGCAAAGATCTGATGCACTGGCGGCAGCTCGGCCACTGTCTCACGCGGCGCTCCCAGCTGCCGCTGGACGGTGCAGGACCATCCGGGGGCATCTGGGCGCCCACCATCCGCTACCACGCCGGGACCTTTTATGTGGCCAGCACCAACATGGGGCTCGGCGGCAATTTCATCGTCACTGCGTCCGACCCGGCCGGGGAGTGGTCCGAGCCCATTCCCGTGGCCATGGGCGGCATCGACCCCTCCCTGCTGTTTGACGGGGAAACGGTCTATTTCACCACCAACCTCTCTGCGCCGGACGGCACACCGGGCATTTCCCAGGCGGAGATCGATGTCAAAACAGGGCAGCTTCTCAGCGGGATCCGTTTCCTGTGGCAGGGCAGCGGCGGACGCATCCCCGAAGCGCCTCATCTCTATCACCTCGGCGAATGGTATTATCTCATGATCGCCGAGGGCGGCACGATGTTTACCCACATGGAGACCATGGCCCGCAGCCGCTCACCCTGGGGACCCTTTGAAGCCTGTCCGCGCAATCCTATTTTGACGAACATCAACACCCAAGGCTGGGAAGTACACTGCGTCGGGCACGGCGACCTGGCCGCAGACGAACACGGCAATTGGTGGATGGTCCATCTGGGCATTCGCATCGCACGCAAGTATATGAGCCATTTGGGCCGCGAGACCTTTTTGGTACCGGTGCGCTGGGACGCGGACGGCTGGCCCGTGGTAAACGAGGGCCGCTGCGTGGAAACGGCCTGTGCCGCCTTGGGGCTGCGGGCGCTTCCCGTGTCCCCGGAACCGCCCCGGGAAGAATTCACCGGTACAACGCTGGCCCCGTGCTGGAACTGGCTGCGCAATCCCCGAAAGGAAGATTACAGCCTGGCCCTCGTGCCCGGCGCGCTGTCGCTGCGCGGCAGCCCTGTGGCACTGGGGGACGGGCAGTCCCCCACGCTGGTGGCCCGGCGGCAGAAATTTTTCGACTGCATTTTGGAGACCCGGCTGTCGTTCACGCCCTCTTTTGACGGGGAAAAGGCGGGACTGCTTGTCTTCATCACTGAAAATTTCTATTACCTGCTGTGCAAAAAGCTGGTGCGCGGCGTGCCGTCGCTGGTGCTGGAAAAGCGTGCCGATGATTTTTTTGAAATTGCGGCCTGTATCCCGGCGCCGGAGGGGCCGGTGGTGCTGCGGGCTGTGGCGGACCGGTTGAAATACACCTTTTCCATCACGGACGCGGCCGGCCATGAGCGGCGGCTGGCCGAGGCCTCCACCCGCTTTCTCGCCTGCGAGGTAGTGGGGCGCTGCTTCACCGGCACCTTCGCCGGCATGTACGCCACCGGCGGCAGCCGGCAGTGCGCGCACTGGGCAAGCTTTGATTATTTCACCACGCAGGAGATCGACAATGAGCAGACCCGTGCCCCGGTCTTTTGACTTTGGCGGGGCGGCTCTTATCTTTCTGGCAGAATGAGGAGGGACCGGATTTGAAAGCGACAATGACGGTGGACAAAGATCATATCGTCGGCCTTGTTGACCCGCGGATCTACGGCAGCTTCGTCGAGCATCTTGGCCGCTGTGTCTATGGCGGCCTGTACGAGCCCGGCCATCCGGCCGCCGATGCCGATGGCCTGCGCGGCGATGTACTGGCCCTGGTCCGGGAGCTGCAGATCCCCATCGTGCGTTATCCCGGCGGGAATTTCGTTTCCGGGTTTCGCTGGGAGGACAGCGTGGGGCCTCGGGAACAACGCCCCATCCGTTTGGATCACGCCTGGCATACGCAGGAGAGCAATGCCTTTGGGCTGAACGAATTTATCGGCTGGTGCAAAAAAGCCGGGGCCGAGCCGATGATGGCGGTGAACCTGGGTACGCGCGGCATCGGCGCCGCGCTGGAGCTGCTGGAGTACTGCAACTATCCCGGCGGCAGCGCGCTCAGTGACCTGCGCATCGCCCACGGGGCAAAAGAACCGCATCACATCAAGGTGTGGTGCCTGGGAAATGAGATGGATGGCCCTTGGCAGATCGGCCATAAGACCGCCGGAGAATATGGCCGTCTGGCCTATGAGACGGGCAAGGCCATGAAGCGGTTCGACGCCGGGCTGGAATTGGTCAGCTGCGGCAGCAGCGGCACCCATATGCCCACGTTTCCCCAATGGGAGAAAGAGACGCTCCTGCACACCTATGAGGTGGCCGATTATCTTTCGCTGCACCAATATTTTTCCAACGAAGCACAGGACACTGCGGATTTCCTGGCCTGCAGCCTGGGGATGGATCGATTCATCTCCACGGTGGGGTCTGTCTGCGATTACGTCAAAGCGGTAAAAAAGGGCAGAAAGGACATTGCGATCAGTTTTGACGAATGGAACGTGTGGTTCCACAGCCACAGTGCGGCCCAGCCCGACCCCGCCGAAAAGCCCTGGCCCGCCGCGCCCGCGCTGCTGGAGGACGTGTACACCATGGAGGACGCTCTGGTGGTGGGCTGTGCGCTGATCACGCTGCTGAAGCATGCCGACCGTGTGAAGATCGCCTGTCTCGCACAGCTCGTCAACGTGATCGCCCCCATTATGACGCAGACCGGCGGCGGCATCTGCCGCCAGACCATTTTCTATCCCTTTCTGCACACCTCCCTCTATGGCCGCGGCACAGCTCTGCTGCCACGGGTGGAGACGGAAAAATACGACAGCCGCAGCTATACGGACGTTCCCTATTTGGAAGCAGTCGCGGTAGCCGATGAGGAGGCGCAGACGCTGACAGTGTTTGCGGTCAACCGAAGCCTTACAGAAACCATGGAGCTGGAATGTGTCCTGCAGGGGTTTCCCGGTTATATTCTGACGGAACACCTCACCCTGGCGCATGCGGATCTCAAGGCAGTAAACACGGTAGCGGCCCCTTACCGTGTGAAGCCCACCGCGGCCGCGCTTGGGGGGCTGGAGGGCGGCCATCTGCAGGTTCTGCTGAAAGCAGCCTCCTGGAACGTGCTCCGCCTGCGATACGCCGCGCAGTAGTTCCCAACGATCCGCTTGCCGCGGGTCGTTTTCTCTTCGTGCCTATAAAAAACGCCTCCATTTCCCATGGATCGGCGCAGCCTTGCCCTGGAATGCCGGAAGATCACACCGTAAAATACGGAAAAGCT
The DNA here is from genome assembly GCA_958403605.1 of uncultured Oscillospiraceae bacterium. Lineage (GTDB taxonomy): Bacteria > Bacillota > Clostridia > Oscillospirales > Ruminococcaceae > Ruthenibacterium. The sequence goes on along the minus strand of CATXYA010000120.1, from coordinate 2,100 downwards.
TGCGGCTTTGGCCGCTGCGCATTATAATGAAGGAACGAATCCATTTAGAGGAGAGAACAACATGGAAAGCATGGGAACTTTGCGCCGCACCCATTATGTGGGCGGCCTGCGGGAGGCGGACGCCGGCACCGAGCTGGTGGCGGCCGGCTCCATTGCCAAATGCCGCGACAAGGGCGGCGTCATTTTTGCCGATTTACGGGACACCACGGGCATTTTGCAGCTGATCTTCGACGATTCCACCGACCCGGCGGTGTTCGCCAAGGCCTCCGGCCTGAAGAGCGAATACGTGGTCATTGCCAAGGGCACGCTGCGCGAGCGCGAGGCCAAGACCGATAAGATCCCCACGGGCGGCGTGGAGCTGTTCGTCACCGAACTGCGCGTGCTGAGCGAGGCCAGCAACACCCCCTTCGAGGTGCGCGACGGCATCAACGTCAACGACCAGCTGCGGCTGAAATACCGTTATCTCGATCTGCGCCGCCCCTCCATGCACGAGCCCATCGTGCTGCGCTCGAAAATCGCCAAGGTCATCCGCGATTTCTATGAAGAACAGCATTTTGTGGAGATCGAGACGCCCATGCTCATCAAATCCACGCCCGAGGGCGCGCGGGATTACCTGGTGCCCAGCCGCGTGCAGCCGGGCCGCTTCTACGCGCTGCCCCAGTCCCCGCAGCTGTACAAGCAAATTTTGATGCTGTCCGGGTTCGACCGCTATTTCCAGATCGCCCGCTGCTTCCGCGACGAGGACCTGCGCGCCGACCGCCAGCCCGAGTTCACCCAGGTGGACATGGAGATGAGTTTCGCGGACGAAAACGACATCATGGCCATGGAAGAGGGCCTGGTGGAGCGCGTGTTCCGCGAAGTGCTGGGCGTACAGCTGCAGACGCCGTTTCTGCGCATGCCCTACGCCGAGGCCATGGCGCGCTTTGGCTCCGACAAGCCGGACATGCGCTTCGGCCTGGAGCTGCAGGACGTGACCGCGGCTGTCGCGGGCAGCGAATTCGTGGTGTTCAAAAGCGCCGTCGCGGGCGGCGGCAGTGTGCGGGCCCTCAACTGCAAGGGCATGGCGGACAAGCTCTCCCGCAAAGAGATCGATAAGCTGACCGAGGTCGCCAAGACCTACGGCGCCAAGGGCCTGGCCTACACCCGCTGGACGGCGGAGGCCAAGAGCTCCAGCTTTGAAAAGTTCCTCACCGAGGAAGAGGTCGCGGCGCTGTACGCCGCTGCCGGGTTCGAGCAGGGCGATGTGCTGTTGCTGGCCGCCGACGCCAACAGCGAAAAAGCCTGCACCGTGCTGGGCGCGGTGCGCCTGGCCGTGGGCGAAAAGTTCGGCCTCATCGACAAGGACAAGTTCAGCTTCCTCTGGGTCACCGATTTCCCCCTCTTTGAGTACAGCGAGGACGAGGGCCGCTTCATGGCAAAGCACCATCCCTTCACCATGCCGAAAGAGGAGGACCTGGACAAGATCGAGACCGACCCCGGCGCCTGCCGCGCCAAGGCCTACGACATGGTGCTCAACGGCTGCGAGCTGGGCGGCGGCTCTATCCGCATCAATGACCCGGCGCTGCAGGAGCGCATGTTCCGCGCCTTGGGCTTCACGCCCGAGCGCGCCGAGGAGAGCTTCGGCTTCCTGATGGAGGCGTACCGCTACGGCGCGCCCCCTCACGGCGGCATGGCCTTCGGCTTTGACCGCATGGTGATGCTGATGCTGGGCCGGGATTCCATCCGCGACGTCATCGCCTTCCCGAAGGTGCAGAACGCAGGCGAGCCCATGTCCGGCTGCCCCGAGACCGTGGAGGACAAGCAGCTGACCGACCTCTCCATCCGCCTGGCGCTGGCGCAGACAGAAGAATAAACAATAGAAACAGGGCGCGGTTTTCCAAAACCGCGCCCTGTCTTTTGTTTTGGAGGCGGAAACGCTCAGGGGCGCCCCCTCATCCGGCAGCCGCGAAGCGGCTGTCACCTTCCCCCACCGGGGGAAGGCGATGCTGTCCGAGCCGGGCTTTGCCCGGCTTGGCGAACAGCACCCCTGCAAGGGACGTCTGCGCGCGGCCAAAGGCCGCGGGCAGCTACGGCCTACTGCTGGCTTTTGTTTTTCCTTGC